>CAMFLJ010000079.1 GCA_945957335.1 uncultured Actinomycetes bacterium
GTGCTTGACGTTGGCCAGGCCGCGCAGGGCGGCCTCGACGATCTGACGGGAGGGTCGGCCGTGGGCGTCGGCGACGAAGCCGATGCCGCACGCGTCGAGCTCGCGCATGGTGTTCCTCAGGGGCTCGGGGTGCGGACGGTGGTGGGTGCCACCGCGTCGACCGGGCGTCCATCGCCATTGGTGGGCGAGGCACCATTGCCCCTGCGCTGCCCGGTCGTGTCTGACATCCACCATACCCGGGCCGGGTCGGCCCGAGCCCCGGGGATTCCCGCCGTCGGTGCGCGACACTCACGGCCATGACGGGGATCGGCCGGCCGCACCGGCTCAGCACTCGACGGCGCGACGGCGAGGTGGTCACGCCGCTCGAGCTGTTCTTCGACCTGGTGTTCGTGCTGGCCATCACCCAGTGCAGCGCGCTGATGGACAGCGGGGGATCGGGCCGCACGGTGGTGCAGGGCCTGCTCGTGCTCGGGGTCCTGTGGTGGTCGTGGGTGGGCTACGCGTGGCTGACCAGCCTGGTCGACCCCGACGACTCGCTGGCCCGTCTCGTGATGTTCGTGGCCATGGCCGCCATGCTCGTCGTGGCGCTCTGCGTGCCGCACGCGTTCGACGACCGGGCGATCGGCCTCACCCTCGCCGGCGCCTACGGGGTGGTGCGGGCGGTGCACATCGCCGTGTTCGCCATCGCCAGCACCGACGACCCGCGGCTGCGGCGCTCGGTGATCAGCCTCGGGTGCGGCGCGGCCGTGGGCGTGGCCCTGGTCGCCCTGGCGGCCCTGCTCGACGGGCCCGCCCAGGGCGTGGTCTGGCTCATCGCCCTCTCCATCGACATGGCGGTTCCGTTCCTCACCGGCTCCGACGGCTGGCACATCCAGCCCGCCCACTTCGCCGAGCGCCACGGGTTGATCGTGCTCATCGCCCTCGGCGAGTCGATCGTGGCCCTCGGCGTGGGCTCCTCGGTGGGCCTCGGCCCGGGCGTGGTCGCCGCAGCGGTGCTCGGCGTGGCCCTGGCCGCCGCCATGTGGTGGAGCTACTTCGACGTCGGCTCGGTGCTCGCCGCCCGCCGCCTCGAGGAGACCCCGCCCGGCCAGGTCCAGAACGAGATGGCCCGCGACGGCTACTCGTTCCTCCACTACCCGATCGTGGCCGGCGTGGTCGTCACCGCCCTCGCCCTCGAGCACGTCCTGTCGCACGTCATCGAGCCGCTCGACGACGTGGCATCGGTGGCCCTCGGCGCGGGTGTCGCCCTCTTCCTGCTCGGCCAGGTGGCGTTCAAGTGGCGGATGACGGGCACCATCGCCCGCCAGCGGGTCGTGCCCGCGGTGGTGCTCCTGGCGGCCATCCCCCTGTTCCGCACGGTCGACGGCTGGGTGTCGCTGGCGTTCGCCGGGGCCGTGCTGTGGGCGCTCATCGCCTGGGAGCTGCGCCAGTACCGCGACGTGCGCGACGCCCTGCGCCGGGGTGACGCGCCGCCCGCCCACTGATCGCCCAAGCGCCCGTTCGGGTGACCCCCTCCCGTCGGCCGTAGGATGCGACGACGCGACGCCACCTGGGGGGAACCATGACGGCGACGAACGAGCAGATCACCGACGCCTCGACGACCACGGCCGACGAGCCGCGCCAGGGCGGGCTCGGGGCCTGGGCGCCCCGGATCATGCCGCCGGTGCCCGACCTCACCGACGAGCAGGCCCTCGCCTGCGCGTTCCGGATCCTCGCCGCCGGCGGGTTCTCCGAGAACATGGCCGGCCACATCACCTGGCAGCGCCCCGGCGACGAGCACATGCTCGTCAACCCGTGGGGCCTGTGGTGGGAGGAGGTCAGCGCCTCCGACCTCTGCACCGTCGACACCGACGCCAACGTGATCGCCGGGAAGTGGGACGTCACCCCGGCCATCCACATCCACACCGAGCTGCACCGCCGCCGCCCCGACGCCCGGGTCGTGATCCACAACCACCCCTACTGGGTGTCGGTCATGGCCGCGGTCGGGATGCTGCCCGACATCGTCCACCAGAACGGCTCGATGTTCTACGGCGACCTCAGCTTCGTGAACGAGTACACCGGCGAGGTCGACTCGGCCGAGCTGGGTGCCGACCTCGCCGGCATGATCGGCGACGCCAAGGTCGTGTTCCTGGCCAGCCACGGGATCATCGTCACCGGCGCCGACATCAAGGAGGCCACCTTCCGGGCCGCCACCGTCGAGCGCCTCTGCAAGCTCGCCTACGACGTGCACCTCATGGGCAAGGACCCCTTCGACATCTCGCCGAACTTCATGGTCGGGATGAAGGCGTCCCAGCTCGAGCGGGCCGTCGACCCGTTCTGGGACGGCGCCGTGCGGCTGCTCCTGCGCCGCGAGCCCGACGTCCTCGACTGACCAGCACCGCTCCGCAGCCGGTCCTGAGCCGGCTCACCATCTCGATCTCCACACCGCACGCCATCCAGGGGGAACACCGATGCGCACGTTGGACGACCTCGCCAACGACCCGAACTTCACCACCGCCAAGCGGGGTGCCGACCGCACGGTCACGCTGCTGCCCGACCCGCCGAGGGCCGAGCGCGAGATCCTCGTGATCTCGGCCGACGACCACGTGGTCGAGCCGCCCGACACCTTCGAGGGCCGCATGCCCGCCAAGTTCGGCGACCGCGCGCCGCACGTGGCCGAGAAGGACGACGGCAGCCAGGTGTGGGTCTACGACGGCCAGGAGCTGCCCAACGTCGGCTTCAACGCCCTCGTGGGCCGGCCGGTCGAGGAGTACGGCAGCGAGCCGGTGCGCTTCGACCAGATGCGCAAGGGGGCGTGGGACATCCACGAGCGCGTGCGCGACATGGACCTCAACGGCGTCTACGCCTCGCTCAACTTCCCGTCGTTCCTCCCCGGCTTCGCCGGCCAGCGGCTGCAGGTCCTCACCAAGGACACCGAGCTGGCCGAGGCCGCGGTGCGGGCCTGGAACGACTGGCACATCGAGAGCTGGTACGGCCCGTACCCGGACCGCATCATCCCGTGCCAGATCCCGTACCTGCTCGACCCGGTCAAGGGCGCGCAGATGATCCGCGAGAACGCCGAGCGGGGCTTCACCTCGGTCACGTTCCCCGAGTCGCCCACGCCCCACGGCCTACCCAGCCTCCACACCGACTACTGGGACCCGTTCATGGAGGCGTGCGCCGAGACCGGCACCGTCATCAACCTCCACGTGGGCTCCTCGGGCTCGTCGCCCAACACCACCGACGACGCCCCGCCCGACGTCACCGGCGTGCTGTTCTTCGCCTACGCCATGTTCGCCGCCGTCGACTGGCTCTACAGCGGCTACCCCACGCGCCACCCCGACCTGAAGATCGCCCTCAGCGAGGGCGGCATCGGCTGGGTGGCGGGCCTCATCGACCGCCTCGACCACATGGAGACCTACAACTCCATGTACGGCACCTGGACCGTCGACGAGCGGCCCTCGGACGTGTTCCGCCGCAACTTCTGGTTCTGCGCCATCGAGGACCCGTCGTCGTTCCGCCAGCGCGACGTCATCGGCATCGAGAACATCATGATCGAGCAGGACTATCCCCACATCGACTCGACCTGGCCGCGCACCCAGCAGCTCACGGTCGAGGCCATGGCAGGCATCCCCGCCGACGACGCGGCCGCCATCTGCTGGCGCAACGCCGCC
This sequence comes from uncultured Actinomycetes bacterium, assembly GCA_945957335.1. GTDB lineage: Bacteria > Actinomycetota > Acidimicrobiia > Acidimicrobiales > Acidimicrobilacustridaceae > CAMFLJ01. Next base: position 3,654 of record CAMFLJ010000079.1, read on the forward strand.
GAGCTGTACCGCCACCCCGTCCCCCAGAGCGTCCAGGACGACCCCAATGCCTACTGACCCCACCGGCGCCGAGATCGCCGACAGCTCCGTCGCCCCCGCGGTCGACCTCTCCGGAAAGGTCGCCGTCGTCACCGGCTCCAGCCGCAGCATCGGCAAGGGCATCGCCCTCGAGCTGGGTGCCGCCGGCGCCACCGTCTACGTCACCGGCCGCACCGTCGATCCGGGCGCGCTGCCCGGCACGATCGGCGAGACCGCGGCCCAGATCGACGCCCTGGGCGGTCGGGGCATCGCCGTGGCATGCGATCACAAGGACGACGCCCAGGTGGCCGCCCTGTTCGAGCAGGTGAAGGCCGAGCAGGGCCACCTCGACATCCTGGTCAACAACGTCTTCCCTGCACCCGTGCTCGCGCCCTGGCTGGGCCAGAAGTTCTGGGACCTGCCGATCGAGGCGTGGGACGAGATCGTCGGCGTCGGCACCCGCTCGCACTACGTCGCCAGCGTGCACGCCGCCCCGCTGCTGTTCGCCGCCGGCGGCGGCCTGATCGTCAACGTGTCGTCGTCGGGCGCCATCACCTACGCCCACAACGTCGTCTACGGCGTGGGCAAGGCGGCCACCGACAAGATGACCGCCGACATGGCCGTCGAGCTCGAGGGCACGGACGTCACCGCCGTGTCGCTGTGGCCCGGGCTGGTGCGCAACGAGATGCTCGACGCCGCGGCCGTCCGCGAGGGCGACGAGATCTACATCGAGCTGCCCGGCGAGGGCCGCTTCGACCTCACCGGCGCCGAGTCGCCTCGCTTCCTCGGCCGCGCCGTCGTGGCCATGGCCGGCGACCCCGGCCTGGCCGCCCGCGCCGGCAAGCCGTTCACCTCGGCAGGCCTCGCCCGCGAGCTCGGCTTCACCGACGTCGACGGCCGGGTGCCCGAGGTCAAGCTCCGCGACGTCTGACCCCGGCCGCGGCGAGGCCGGCGGTCGCCTAGGTCTGCGGGAGGGCGCCGGCGCCCGCGGCGCGTCGAAGCGACAGCGCCGCGGTCACGGCGACGGTGACCAGCACCGCGCTCTGGATCGCCAGCATCGTGAACCAGAGGCCCGGGTAGCTGAACTCGCCGAAGTCGCCGGCCCGGTGGTTCCAGCGCCACCACGCGGCCACGGGGTAGTAGACGGCCGCCAGCGCGGCGACGACCGCCAGGGCGGTGGTCCGGCGGCGTCGGCCCTTCCACGCGCCGACGCCGAGCCAGATCACGAGGGCCCCCGCGATCAGCAGCGGCAGGTAGGCGAGGCCGTAGAAGCAGAACCACGTGCCCACGAACCACGAGAGCACGCCGCTCAGCCGGCTGAGCGGTGTGGTGCCGCGCCGGGGTCGTCGGGTCGCCGGTCCGGTCGTCGCTGCCGGTTCGATCTCCGCCGCCGATGTGGGATCCGCCATGGGGGCACCGTAGCGGCCGGCCCCGGGCGGCTGTCACAGGGTGTTGGTACCGTCGTCCGCATGGGAGAGCCGAGAGCCGAAGCACCAGCCATGACCGACTACGGGGTGGGGGGCGACGACTGGTCGCCGCTGCCCTGGTCGTGGGCGGCCGAGCGCCTGGCGCCGGAGCGCAACTACTGGGTCGTCACCGCCTCGGCGGCGGGCGTGCCGGCGGCCATGCCGGTGTGGGGCGTGTGGGACGGCACCGTCACCCGCTACATGTTCTCGGGCAGCCCCAACTCGCGGAAGGCCCGCAACATCGCCCAGAACCCCCACGTGGTGGTGATGGTCGACGACACCGTCGAGTGCGTGTCGGTCGAGGGCACCGCCCGAGTCGTCGAGCCGGGCGAGCCCGAGCGTGAGGTGTGGATCGAGCGCTACATGGCCAAGTACGGGCCGTTGGAGGAGGCGTTGAGCGCCGAGTTCATCCGCGACCACCTCATGGTCGAGGTCACGCCCACGCGCGCTTTCGCCATCATCGAGCGGGCCGACGAGTTCGCCACCCGCGCCACCCGCTGGGTGTTCGACTGAGGCCGGCCGGCCGGTCGAGGCCCGGCAGGCGGCCGGGCGGCCCGTGGCAGAGTGAGCCGATGAGCGACACCACCGTCGGGTTGATCGGCCTCGGCATCCTCGGGCGCCCGGTGGCCGAGGAGCTGCTGGCCGCCGGCCTCGACCTGGTGGTGCACGACCTTCGGCCCGAGGTCCTCGACGGCCTGGTCGAGATGGGCGCCACGGTGGCCTCGTCGTCGGCCGCGGTGGGGGAGCGGTGCTCGGTGGTGTGCGTGCTCGTGCAGACCGCCGACCAGTGCCGCGCGGTCGTGGCCGAGGTCGTCGGTGCCGCCTCACCGGGCACCACCGTGGCGGTCATGGCCACCGTCACCCCCGAGGTCGTCCACGAGCTGGCGGCGGTGGCGGCTCCGGCCGGGGTCGACCTGATCGACGCACCCCTCGCCGGGCAGGGCGTCGACAGCGTGCGCGACCACTCGATGTGGGTGCTCGCCGGCGGCGACGCCGAGGTCGTCGAGCGCCTGCGGCCCGCCACCGACGCCTTCGCCGGGCGCCTCGTGCACGCCGGGCCGCTCGGTGCCGGTGCCACCGTGAAGCTGGCCCACAACGTGATGGTGTACCTCGGCTACCTCTCGGCCCTCGAGGCCGTCGAGCTCGCTCGGGCTGCCGGGGTGGCCGACGGCCTGGTGCGGGAGGTCACCCTCGCCTCGGGCACGCTCTCGCCGCAGTCGCAGGTCTGGCTCGACATCTACGAGCGGCGCCGCCTCGACCCCGGCGACGAGGCCGAGCAGGCCGCGTTCCGCACCTACGCGGCGCTGCTCGACAAGGACCTGCGCCACGCCCTCGAGCTGGCCGAGGGCCTGGGCCTCGAGCTGCCCGGCACCCGCGCCATGGCCGGTCGGGGCGCCGCCACCTACGCCGTCGAGATCGGTGCCACGGACGCACCGGCGGAGGCCTAGCGGTGGCGGGGCACGAGGACGCCGAGCGGCTGGAGGTCGAGTCGGCCACGGAGTGGCGAGCCTGGCTCGAGGCCAACCACGAGCGCTCCGAGGGCGTGTGGCTGGTGACGTTCAAGAAGGGCGCCGGCCGGGGCGTGGTGAGCTGGGACGAGTCGGTCGAGGAGGCGCTGTGCTTCGGATGGATCGACAGCATCCGGCGCAAGGTCGACGACCAGCGGTCACGCCTCTGGTTCTCGCCGCGGAAGCCCCGGAGCGCATGGTCCGCGATCAACAAGCGGCGCGTCGAGCACCTCGTCGCCGACGGCCGCATGGCGCCGGCCGGGCTGCGCATGGTCGAGCTGGCCAAGGAGACCGGCACGTGGACCGCGCTCGACGAGGTCGAGTCCCTGGTCGTCCCCGACGATCTCGCGGCGGCCTTCGCGGAGCACCCGGGCGCGGCCGAGCAGTGGGAGTCGTTCCCCCGGTCCGCCCGCTCGGGCATCCTCCAGTGGATCGTGCAGGCCAAGCGCCCCGGGACCCGCGCCGCCCGGGTGGCCGAGACGGCCGAGAAGGCGGCCCGGGGCGAGAGGGCAAACCAGTGGCGGCGATCCTGAGCCTTGGGACATCGGTCTGAACCGGCCACTCGGTGGCCGGTTCAGACCGCGATGATGGGCCCATGACCGACGACGGAGAGACCACCGTGGACAACGACACCCTCGACCCCGAGCGACGCGACCTCCTGGCCGCCCTCGACAAGCACCGGGGCTTCCTCGTGCAGACACTCGACGGGGTGTCCGACGCCGACTCCGGCCGGCGGACGACGGTGAGCGAGCTCTGCCTCGGGGGCATCGTCAAGCACGTCACCCAGACCGAGGCGCAGTGGGTGGCCTTCATCGAGCGCGGTGCCGCGTCGTTCCCCGCGTGGGACGACCCCGCTGCCTTCCAGGCCCGCCTCGACGCCTTCACCATGCTCCCGGGCGACACCGTGGAGTCGGTGCTCGCCGCCTACGCCGACCAGGCCCGCCGCACGGCCGAGCTCGTCGCCGTGTTGCCGTCCCTCGATGCCGGGTACCCCCTGCCGGAGGCCCCGTGGTTCGAGGCCGGTGAGTGGAGCGCGCGCCGGGTGCTGGTCCACGTGCTGGCCGAGACCGCCCAGCACGCGGGCCACGCCGACATCGTCCGGGAGGCGATCGACGGCGCCAAGACCATGGGCTGAGCCCCGTCGCCGGCCCGGCAGACTGGGCGGGTGGACCACGGCGCCGACACCTCCGACGCGTCCGCCGGGCCGCCCTCCCTCCCGGCCGAGGTGGTGGCCGCCCACGACCACGCGGTGGCGGCCGGGCGCGACTGGTACCCGGACCCGGCCACCGGGTTCATGGTGCTGACGGCGGAGTTCCTCGCCGCCCGGGGCGAGTGCTGCGGGTCGGGCTGCCGCCACTGCCCCTACCCGGACGCCGACGGCTGACGGCTGACCCTCCGTCGCTCGATCGACGGTCCCTGGCCGGCGCCGGCCGAGCTCAGTCGAGGCAGATGAACGGCAGTGAGCCGGCCTGCGCGGCCAGGCCGTGGCCCTCCAGCGTCGGATCGCTCGCCGGCGTGACGCCGGGCGGTCGGTCGGAGGAGGGGTGGCGGTCGACCCTCAGCACCTCACCGGTGGCGGGATCGAGCGTGACGTGGCGCGGCTCGTCGCTGCAGCCGTGGCCGGTGTAGGTGCCCCAGAGGGTGATCTCCCCCTCGGCGAGGTGAGAGACACCGGAGACCCGGGTGAGTGGCACGTCGGTGCTCCAACGCATCGCGCGGGTATCGGGATCGATGCTCGTCACCTTGGCGTCCACGATCGGTGGGTAGGCGGACACGGCCAGAGCGGCGGCGATCACCCCGACCACCACCACCGCACCCAGGCCCAGCAGCCCGGGGGCGCCGCGGAAGCGTCGCCGGAGCACCAGCGTCACGATCCCGGCCACGAGCACGAGCCCGGCCACCACGGCGGGGAGGTGCACCGCGGAGGGGTGGCGCAGGCGCGCCCCGCTGACGAACACGTTGTCGAGGCCGTACCAGAGCCCGATCGCGCCGGTCGCCCAGAGGCCGGCCGCGAGGAGGACGAGCGCCATCACGAGGCGCGCGATGCCGGCCCACCGGCTGCCGACCCGTCCCTCCGCCGAGGTGTCCGTGGTCACGGCGCCAGCATCGCGCCGTTCCGCGGACGGTCCGTGGCAGCTACAGCTCGGGCCAGGCCCGCTTGGGGCGACGGCGGGCCTTGCGGTCGCCGAGGGCCCAGGTGCGACGCCACGCCTCGGAGTCGGGGCCCTGCAGCGAGGGGGTGCTGCCGGCGGCGGCGCGCTTGCGAGCCTGCCACCAGTCGGAGGAGGCCTCGTCGGCCAGCTCGGCCACGGCGGTCTCGATGCGGGCGGCCAGCCGGCGCGAGTCCTCGCCCTCCTGCGGCACGAGCGGCGTGCCGAAGGTGACGGTGGTGGGGGAGGGGCGGGGCACGTTCTTGCCCTTGCGCAGCACCCGGCCGGTGCCCTCGACGTGCACGGGCACGACGGGCACGCCGCACCGCAGCGACAGGTAGGCGGCGCCGCCGCGGAACGCCTGGCCCCACCCGTCGGGCGAGCGGCCGCCCTCCGGGAAGATCAGCATGCTCCAGCCGTCGTCGAGCAGCTCCGCGGCCTGGTCGGCGGAGTTCCGGGTGACCTTGGTGCGCTCGATCGGGATGGCGCCGATGACGAGCGCCGAGAGCGTGGAGGTGACCCGGTTGCCGAAGAAGTAGTCGGCCGCCGCACCGATGAAGAGGTGGTGGCGCCACGGCTCGGGGATGACCGAGAGCATCAGCGGGGTGTCGACGTGGCTGTGGTGGTTGGCCGCGAACACGACGGGCTGCCCGTCGAGGTCGTCGAGGCGGTCGAGCCCCTTCACCGTCGGGGTGGCGAGCAGGTCGATGGCCGGCTTCACCAGGCCCTCGACCAACAGCACCCGGGCGGCGCGGGCCGGGTACGAGCGCGCCCACTCGGTGTCGTAGTTGGCGCCGACCTTGCTCTCCACCGGCAGCGGCTCGACGCCGGCGGGCAGCATCGGCGCCCGCAGCACCGCGGGGGTGAGCTTGCGGCCCACGGCGAGCGCGCCGGCCTTGCCCGCCGAGGCGACGACCGCCCGGTTCACGGGCAGGCTCTTGCTCAGCTCGGTGGTCTGCTTCTTGGTGACAGGGATCCGGCTCATGTCGGCGCTCGCTCGGTCCTCGGCCTCAGGTGACGTCGGCCATGAGGATCGGCGGGTTGTGCAGGTGGGTGATCGAGGCGTCGCGGCCCACGACGTCGCTGGCCATCTCGAGCGCGTCCTGCAGGGTGGAGGCGGGCTTGAAGCCCAGCCGCCGCACGGCCCGCACGTCGCCGCCGACGATGATCACCTGGCCCAGGTGCTGCAGGGCGTGCGAGCACCAGTACCACATGTAGAACGGGTGGACGCCGTGGTAGGCGTAGCTCGTGCGGTAGAGGTGGCGGTACCACTCGTCCTCGGCGAAGGACTTCTCGAACTCGGCCTCGATGCGGATCGGGTCGGTGGTCTCGGAGAGCACCTGCTCGAAGAAGTCGATGTAGCTCGGGTGGTGCACCGGGTGGAACTCCCACGGCGTGGGGTGGCTCATGATGAGCACGCCGCCCTCGCGCACCGGGGGCCTGCCGCGGTAGAGGTTGAAGAAGTAGCCGAGCCCGAGGCAGGCCACCAGGATCGGGTTGAGGATCGAGTTGACGTTGTAGGGGCTGATGTAGGGCAGGCCCATCGTCATGATGTCGGTCTGGCCCTCGACCGGCACGAGGTGCTGCTTGTAGACGTTCTCGGTCGTCACCTCGTGCACGGCCTCGACCTCGCCGGCTTGCACCGAGGTCATGGCGTGCGGTGCCTGCCAGCCCTGGAAGATCGAGCGCCTGGTGCGGGCGGGCATGCGGTCGAGCGCGCCCTTCATGGCCAGGAACGACATGCGGTCGGAGAGCTTCCACTCCCACTCGCGCTTCTGCAGCACGCTCATGGGGCCCTCGGTGCCGAAGACGTCGTTGTTCATCGTCGTCTCGATCTGGAAGACCTTGACGCCGGAGTCGCGCAGCACCTTGCCCATGCGCCAGTTGGCCGAGTGCAGCTCGGAGGCGTGGCGGTCCATGAACGACTTCGAGTGCCGCATGGTGTGGACGTTGTGGTGGTGGCGCAGCGAGCGGTAGCTGGCCAGGCCGGTGGCTGTGCTCTTCCAGCCGCCGTCCATCGAGACGAGGTTGATGTTGACGTAGACGATGAGGTCGCTCTCGGCGGCCCTCTTGTTGATCTCGACCTCCTCGCCCTTCTCGGTGGTGCCGATGAAGAGGAGGTTGTCGGGGTCCTCGGCGTCGTGGTTGACGAGCATGCCGTGGGGGGCGAAGGCGTCGTAGACGCGGTCGCCGACGGCGTGGCGCAGCTCGGCCTCGGTCATCCGGCGGTGCAGGGCGAGCGCGGCGATGAGCTGCACGTCGTCGACGCCGGCGTCGGCGGCGAGGTCGAGGACGGCCTCGATGACGCGCTGGCGGATGTCGGGGCGCTTCATCGGTGGCAGCGGCAGCGAGATGTCGTCGAAGGCGATGGTGAGCTTCATGCCCGGCTTGAGCAGGGCGTGGAGGGGCTCGGAGTCGCCGATCGGGTTGGCCAGCGCGTCGCGGATGGCCTGATCGGGGTTCTTGAGCGCCTCGATGGGCTCGGCCGGGTAGATCACCCGGCTGCGGCCGGCGGGGAGGCGCTCGAGGCGGAAGCCCTCTCCGTGGTGGAAGAGGATCGGCGGCGTCGAACGGTCGACGTCGAGCACGAAGCCTGGTCTAGGCACGGTTCCGTTCCTTCTCGTTGCGGAGGTCGAAGGCGATGCGCACCGCACCACGGGCGCCGGCGTTGGCGGCGTGGGCGATGGCGTCCTCGTAGCGGGACAGGGGGTAGGTGGCGCTCACCATGCGGCCGAGGTCGGCGGCGCCGACCAGCTCGAAGGCGAGGTCGAAGGTGCGGCGGCGCTCGCCCGACGGCAGCGTCTCGGTGCCGTAGGCGTAGGCGCCGGCGAGGGTGATCTCGCGCTGCCACAGGCCGGTGAGGTCGACGTGCACGTGGCCGGGCATGCCGACCATCGTGATGCGGCCCTTGGGGCGGACGACGCCGAGGGCCTGGGCCAGCGAGGCCTCGTTCCCGACGCAGTCGATGACGTGGTCGGCGCCGCCGGCGAGGCGGACGATGTCGCCGTCGCCGATGGCCATGGTGCCGGTGGTGCGCCGCACGGCCCGGGCGACCTCGCCGGGCTCGACGACGGTGTCGGCGCCGAGGGCCTTGGCGGTGGCCCGCTGGTGCGGGTGCTTGGCCACGGCGAGGATCGTGCAGTCGCGGCCGTAGCGGCGCAGCGCGGCGATCGTGAGCAGGCCGAGGGCGCCGGAGCCGAGCACGACCACCAGCTCGCCGGGCTGCACGTCGGCGGCCAGGGCGCCGTGCACGGCGCAGGCGGTGGGCTCGACCATGACGGCGGCCTCGTCGGTCCAGTCGGGGGGCACGGCGTGGAGCTGCGAGGCGTGGGCCACCATGCGGGTCGACCAGCCGCCGCCGGTGTCGCAGCAGAAGCCGGTCTGCAGGCCGGGCTCGATGGCACCGAAGGCGATGTGCTCGCAGTTGCCGAGGTCGCCGCGGGCGCAGGGTGCGCACACCGGTGAGATCCCGCGGGTGACGCAGCCGAGGACCGGCTCGATGACGACGCGCCCGGCGGGCACGGCCGCGTCGGCGGGCAGGGCGGCGGCGCCGTCGTCGGTGAGGTCGGCGACGACCTCGTGGCCGGGCACGAACGGGAACGACACGATGGGCTCGAAGTAGCGCGAGCTGTGGCCGTCGATGGTGGAGAGGTCGGAGCCGCAGATGCCGGCGAGGCGGGGCAGCACCTCGACCCAGCCGGCGCCGGGCAGCTCGGGCGGGTCGATCGAGCGGAGGCGCAGCGGGCCGACCTTGGCGCCGGCGCCGCCGGCGAGGCGCCCGGCGATGGTGGCCGCGGCGAAGCGGGGCACGTTGCGCTCGAAGCGGAGGGCCTTCACGCGACACCGTCCGGGACGAGCGGGTTGTAGAGGCCACCGGTGCGGGTGCGGCGGGGGCCGATGGGCACGAGGGTGCGAGGCGCGCCCGGGGCCTTCGAGAAGTTCTCGACCAGCCAGCCTCGCTTGCGGGCGAGGGCGGCGAGGCGGGTCTCGGGGTTGACCGCCACGGGGAACCCGGCGGCCTCGAGCATCGGCAGGTCGGAGGTGGAGTCGGCGTAGGCGACGGTCTCGGCCAGGTCGAGGCCGTGGGCGGCGGCGTAGTCCATGAGCACCTGGGCCCGGCTCTCACCGGTGGGCGGCACGTCCTTGAGCTCGCCGTCGTAGGCGCCGCGGCGCACGCCCATCTCGGCGGCGACGATGTCGTCGAACAGCGGCTCGAGCGGCTTCACGACGAAGTCGAGGGCACCGGTGATGAGCACGGTGCGGTGGCCGGCGGCCTTGTGGGCCCGCACCCGGCGGATGGCGGCCGGGAACGACTTGGCGATGATCTGTCTCTTATACACATCTGACGCTGCCGACGAAGAGGATAGTGGTGGTG
>CAMFLJ010000080.1 GCA_945957335.1 uncultured Actinomycetes bacterium
CCGGCCCCCCCGCCCCCCTCCCCCCCGGGGGTGCGGGTGGGGGGGGGGGGAGGGTTCATCGGCCGTGCGTCAGGTCGGCGGCGAGGGCCTCGGACTCGCGTGCCCGGAGGGCCACGTTGACCTCCAGGCGCTCGAGGTGCTGGGCCAGGATCTTGTCGCCCTGGGGCACCTCGTGGTCCTCGAAGAACACGAACACCTCGGGAGCCACCGACGGCTGCGACAGCGACCGGATGCCCTCGAGCAGCCGGGCGATCGAGTTCGACGGGAACCGCTCGTTGATCGTGGCCCACTCGTCGGCGACGAAGAACCACGCCAGCTCGCCGTGGTCGCGGTTGGTGAGCGCCCGGCGGAGCAGCAGCGGCGCGTTCTGGGTGCGCACCTCGTCGGTGATGCTCATGGCCAGGAGGCGGCGCACGAGGTCGGCGTCGGGGAAGTCGGCCAGGGCGCCGAGGTAGCGCTGCTCCTCCTGGGGGGTGGATGCGGCGCGCATCCGGGCGACGAAGTCGTCGAAGTCGGCGGGCGTGCCGTGGGCGGCGACGACGTTGACCGAGGCGGCGACGAGCGCCGGGTCGGGGGAGAGGGCCCCGGCCGAGAGCAGCACGCGGGCCCGGGCCACCACGTCGGGGTCGTCGCCCAGGCCGCCGAGCGCCTCGAACAGCACACCGCGCAGCGCCCGGTCGCGGTCGGCCTCGCCATCGCGGGGCTCGTCGCCGAGCCGGTCGAGCGCCGGGCGCACGAGGTCGCGGACGCGGCGGCGCAGGGCCTCGCGGGCGTCACCCTCGACGAGGCGGTCGAGGGCGTTGAGCCCGCCGATCAGGCGCTGCCACACCGAGAGGTCGGTCTCCTCGGCGAAGGCCTCGGCCAGGGTGAGGAAGTCGTGGGCGCTGCTCGCCCCGGCCAGCACGCCGGCCCAGGCGTCGTCGACGAGCCCGTAGCGCTCGACCGGGGAGAGGTCGGCCTGGGCGTGGGCCACGAGGGCGGCCAGCAGGCCGGGCGCGTAGCGCACCCGGTAGAAGCCCGTGGCTTCCGTGTTGGCGAGGAGCCACTCGACCGGCTCGACCAGGTCGATGTCGAGGGTGGGCCCGTCGAGCAGCACCTTCTCGAAGGTGATGACCTCGTCGACGGTGGACTTCTGGCTGAAGATCAGCGGCACGGCCCACTGGGGCTCGTCGGGTGCCACCTCGTCCTCGGTGAGCTCGTCGTCCTCGCCCTCGCCGAGGTCGCCGGCGTAGCCGAAGCGCTCCTGGCTGAAGCGCACGGTGCGCCCGTCGTTGACGAGGTCGACGTGCACGAGCGGGAACCCGCCCTGGAAGATCCAGCTGTCCATGATGCGGCGCACGGGCTCGCCGGTGGCCGCCTCGATGGCGTCCCACAGGTCCGTGGTGTCGGTGTTGCCGTAGGCGTTGGCCGACAGATAGGCCCGGATGCCGTCGCGGAACTCGTCCTCGCCGAGGTACTGCTCGAGCATCCGCACCACGGCGGCGCCCTTCTCGTAGGTGAGGATGTCGAACATGCCCTCGGCCTCGGCGGGCGACACCACCGGGTACTCGATGGGCCGGGTGCTGCTGAGGGCGTCGGTGTCGAACGCCGCGGTGCGCGACAGGCCGAAGGTGGCCCAGCGCTCCCACTCGGGCCGGAAGGCGTCGGTGGCGTGCATCTCCATGAACGTGGCGAAGGCCTCGTTGAGCCAGATCCCGTTCCACCACTTCATGGTGACGAGGTCACCGAACCACATGTGGGCGAGCTCGTGGTTGATCACGTCGGTGACGTTGAGCAGCTCGGCCTGGGTGGTGGTGGCCGGGTCGACGAGCAGCAGGATCTCCCGGAAGGTGACGCAGCCCAGGTTCTCCATGGCGCCGAACGCGAAGTCGGGGACGGCGACGAGGTCGAGCTTGTCGCCCGGGTAGGCGATGCCGTAGTAGTCGGCGAAGTGGCGCAGGCAGAAGGCGCCGACCTCGAGGGCGTAGGCGGTGAGGTGGCCCTTGCCCTTCGGGTAGACGACCCGCAGCGGGGTGCCGTCGACGTCGACCGGCTCGGTGGCCTCGAGCGGGCCCACGATGAAGGCCACGAGGTAGGTCGACATCGCCATGGTGTCGGCGAAGCGCACCTCGTCGAGCCCGGGGTGCTCGGCGCTGGGGCCCCGGGAGACCTCGGCGGCGTTCGACACCGCGAACAGGGCGGGGTCGACGACGAGGGTGACGGCGAAGACGGCCTTGTGGGCGGGCTCGTCCCAGCACGGGAAGGCCCGGCGGGCGTCGGTGGCCTCGAACTGGGTGGTGGCGATGACCTGCTCGACGCCGTCGGTGTCGGTGAAGGTCGAGCGGTAGAAGCCGCGCAGCTTGTCGTTCAGCACGCCGCGGAACCGGGTGTGCAGGGTGGCGGTGCCCACCGGAAGGGCCTCGGCGAAGGTGAACGTGGCCCGCTCGGCCTCCTCGTCGAGGGCGATCGAGGTGGGGTCGAGCCGGCGGCCGTCGGCGGTGGTGGCCCACGCCTCGTCGATCTCGAGCTCGATGGCGTTGCAGCTGATCTCGCTGGTCGTCGCGCCGATGCTCAGCTCGGCGGCACAGGTGCCGGAGAAGGTGGCGGCGCCGAGGTCGGGGACGAGCGTCAGGTCGTACCGGACGGGGACGACACCCCCCGGCAGCCGGTAGGGGTCGACCACCTGGGGGTCGGCGAAGTCGGGCTCGGGCTGGACGGGTTCACGCTCGGACACCGGCTCAGCGTAGGGTCGGCGCCGATGAGCGCGCTCCGACCCCCGGGTGGACGGTCGATCGACGTGGCCTGCATCGGCAACGCCATCGTCGACGTCCTCGCCCACACCGAAGATTCGTTCCTCGACCGCCACGGGATGGTCAAGGGGTCGATGCAGCTGATCGACACCGAGGCGGCCACCCGGATCTACGCCGACATGCCGCCGGCGGTCGAGATCTCGGGCGGTTCGGCGGGCAACACCGCAGCCGGCGTCGCCGCCTTCGGGGCCTCGGCGGCGTTCGTGGGCAAGGTCGCCGACGACACGCTCGGTGCGGTGTTCGGCCACGACATCCGCGCCGCCGGCGTCGAGTTCACCACCCGGCCGGCCACCGGCGAGGGCTCCGAGCGCGGCACGGCCCGTTGCCTGATCCTGGTCAGCCCCGACGCCCAGCGCACGATGAACACCTACCTCGGCGTGGCTGCCCAGCTCGAGCCCGACGACGTCGAGGTCGAGCTCGTGGCCCGCTCGAGCGTCGTCTACTGCGAGGGCTACCTCTGGGACGAGCCGGTGGCCAAGGCGGCCCTGCGCAAGGCCATGGACGCCGCCCACGACCTCGGCACGCCGGTGTCGTTCACGTTGTCCGACGGCTTCTGCGTCGACCGCCACCGCGCCGAGTTCCTCGACCTGGTCGAGCACCGCGTCGACATCCTCTTCGCCAACGAGGACGAGATCTGCTCGCTCTACGAGGTCGACGACTTCGAGGACGCGGCCAAGCGGGTGCAGGGCCACTGCGCCATCGCCTGCCTGACCCGCTCCGAGAAGGGCTCGGTCATCCTCACCGCCGACGGCGAGCGGCTCGACGTCGCCGCCGCCCCGACCGACGTGGTCGACACCACCGGCGCCGGCGACCTCTACGCCGCCGGCTTCCTGGCCGGCTGGTCGCGGGGCGAGGACCTCGCCACCGCCGGCCGCATGGCCGCGGTCGCCGCGGCTGAGGTGATCTCGCACATCGGGGCCCGACCCCAACGGGACCTCGCCGAGCTGATGGAGGCCTGACCGTGGGCGACTGGCGCTGCTTCGAGGTGGAGGTGGCCGACCAGGTCGCCCACGTGCGGATGAGCCGACCCGACGAGCTCAACTCGATGGTCCGCGAGTTCTGGAACGAGCTGCCCGCCATCGTGCGCGAGCTCGACGCCGGCGGCGACGTGCGGGCGATGGTGCTCTCGTCGACGGGCCGCCACTTCTGCGCCGGCATGGACCTCGCCGTGTTCGGCTCGTCCGACGCACCCGGTGGCGCCGACGGCGAGACGGGCCGCAGCCGGGCCCAGCTGCGCCAGACCGCCCTGATGCTGCAGGACAGCTTCACCTGCTTCGAGAAGGCCCGGTTCCCCGTGCTCGCCGCCGTCCACGGTGGGTGCATCGGCGGCGCCGTCGACATGGTCTGCGCCGCCGACATGCGCTACGCCACCGCCGATGCCTTCTTCGTGATCCAGGAGATCAACATCGGCATGACCGCCGACGTCGGCACCCTGCAGCGGCTGCCGAAGCTGATCCCGGACGGTGTGGCCCGCGAGTACGCCTACACGGGTCGGCGCATGCCCGCCGCCCGGGCGGTCGAGGTCGGGCTGGTGAACGAGCTCTTCGCCACCCACGACGAGCTGGTGGAGGGCGTGCTCGCCATCGCTCGCGAGATCGCGTCGAAGAGCCCGCTGGCCGTGTGGGGCTCCAAGGAGATGCTCCTCTACGCCCGCGACCACACCGTGGCCGACTCGCTCGACCACATCGCCACCTGGCAGACGGGCATGTTCCAGCCCGGCGACATGCTCGAGGCGTTCACCGCCAAGGGCGAGGGCCGCGACGCCGACTACCCCGACCTGCTGCCTCGCCCCGAGCAGTTCTGACCGGGCGCTCGCGCTCGGCGGTCGGCGCTCAGCGGTCGGCGTCGGGGTCCTCGAGCGGGGGCAGGAAGTCGAAGCGCAGGTCGCCGACCCGCACGAGCACCGACGAGATCCAGCCGCCCATGGCGCTGAGGTGCTCGTCGAGCTGGGTGCCGTCGGCGAGGGTGGCCTCGTCGACCTCGTAGGTGCCCTCGTAGCTGACCTCGATGGCGTACTCCGGGTCGGAGAGGTCGCTCGGGTAGGCGGTCTCGACGGTGGGGCCGGAGCGCTCGAGGCGGTCGTGGCCGATGGCCGGGCTCATCTCGGGAAGCACGCCGAGCAGGGCCGCCGGGTCGGGCGCGGTGGCCAGGCGCTGCACCCGCAGCACGATCTCGATGTCGATGCGGGGCGGCTCGTCGAGGGGCTCGCCGATGTACCACGAGCGGTAGGCGGTCTGGGCCCAGGTGGGCCAGGTGAGGGTGATGTCGGCCTGCACCCGCGGCGGGAGGCCCTCGCCGGGGAGGCCGTAGCTCGTCTCCCACGTCATGTCGCCGAGCAGCACGTCGGTGTGGAAGCGCTCCTCGAACGCCTGGCGCTCGAGCAGCGCACCCTCGAAGGCGTCGCGCAGCGCGCCGATGGCATCGGTGAAGACGTGGTCGAGCACGACGGCGACCCTATCGGTCAGGGGCCACCCCGCCGTCAGGCCGCCGTCAGCGGGACCGAGGGCACCGCACCACGGTTGGGTGCGAGGCTGTCGACGGCCACCGAACGGAGGGACCGATGTCGACCGCTTCGCCAGGCCTCGTCTACGACGCCTCCGCCCCCGACTTCCAGGACCGCCTGGCGGACGTCTACCGGACGATGCGCGACGACCACCCCGTCTGTCGCGACCCGGAGGGCTGGTACGCGCTCACCCGGTTCGACGACGTGCGGGCCGCGCTCCAGGACCAGCAGCGCTTCTCGAGCGACTGCGACGAGGCCCGCATGGTGGGCTCGTTCATCAACTTCCTCGACCCGCCGCGGCACGGGCAGATGCGCGGCCTCGTCTCGAGGGCCTTCACGCCCCGCCGCGTCGCCGAGCGCGAGGAGCGGGTGCGGGAGATCGCGCGCGCGTTGCTCGACGGTCTCGACCCTCACGGGTGCGACCTGCTGGAGGAGTACGCCGCGGTGCTGCCGTCGCAGGTGATCGGCGAGATGATCGGCCTGCCCGACGAGCTGCTCGAGCCGTTCCGGGAGTGCACCGAGGCGTTCATCCCTGGCGCCGGTGAGGACGTCATCGCCACGTCGGTCTTCACCATGATCGCCATGTACCAGGAGCTCCTCGCCGACCGCCGGCGTGAGCCCCGCGACGACCTCATGTCGGCGCTGCTCGCAGCGGAGGTCGACGGGGTGCGCCTGACCGAGGAGGAGGTCCTGTCGTTCTGCCTCGTCCTCGTGCTCGGCGGGAACGACACGACGCGGACGCTCATCGGCAACGGGGTCGAGCTGCTCGCCCGTCACCCCGACCAGCGGGCGGCGCTCGTCGCCGACCCCTCGCGGATCCCCGGCGCCGTCGAGGAGATGCTCCGCATCGCCGCCCCGGTGCAGGCCCTGGCCCGGACCACCACCTGCGACGTCCCCCTCCACGGCACGACGATCCCGGCCGGCTCCCGGGTGATGGTGGTGTTCGGGGCGGCCAACCTCGACGAGCGCGAGTTCGCGGACCCGGAGCGCTTCGACATCGACCGCCCGGTCGGTCGGCACCTGGCGCTCGGGCACGGGGCGCACTTCTGCATCGGCGCCCAGCTCGCCCGCCAGGAGGCCCGCATCGCGTTCGAGGAGCTGCTGGCCCGCCATCCCGACTACGAGCTCGACGGCGCACCCGTGCGGCTGCGCTCGGCGTGGGCCCGCACGTTCGAGTCGGTCCCGGTGGTGCTGCGCCCGGAGGTCCCGGCGTGACGTCGACCAGCGACCGCGACGAGCTCCTCGAGCTGATGGCCCGCTACGCCGACATGGCCGACACGAAGGACTGGGACGACCTGCCGCGCTCGGTGCTGTGCGACGAGGTCACCTTCGCCGCCCCCTCGTTGGGCTCGCCGGCGACCACGACGACCCGCGAGGCGTGGTGCGCCGCCAGCCGGGCCGCGTTCGCCGGCTGGGCCGCCACGCATCACGCCGTCACCGGCCACCGCATCGTCGTCGACGGCGACCGGGCGACGATCCGGGCCCACGTCCGGGCGGAGCACTGGGCGCCGCCAGAGGTCGTGGCCGGCGGCGCCGGCTGCTGGCTCGTCGTCGGCTTCTACGACGACGTCGCCGTGCGCACGCCCGACGGATGGCGACTCAGCTCGATCACCCTCACCGCCACCCACCAGGAGAACCCCGGCCTCCTGGCTGTGGTCATGGCGGCACAGCGCTCTTAGGCGTTCGCCATGACTGGCAGTTGCAGCTCGAGGACCGGACCTCGCTCGTCGAAGCTGACGATGTGGTCACGGCCCGGTCCATCGACTGTGAAGCCGTGGTCCTCGGCGTACCTGGCCATCTGTCCGTAGATCGGTGCGATGAGCTCGTGGTCACCGGAACCGCGGTAGATCGTCGTCACCGCGTCGAGCGCCGGAAGGTCGACGACCTCCACAGGACTGTGCGCGTCGAGTGGTTGCTCGCCGATCGGTGCCGCCAGGATCGGCGTGAGCGCGCCCTCACGCCCTTCCTCGTAGTGAAGGAACAGCGGACCGGTCCGTTCCACCGACGCCTCGTCGAGCGCTGTCGCGAGGACCGGCCCGGCGGTCATGGCGAACTCGCTCACGCCGCCAAAGGCAGCCCCGAGGCTCTGGGTGCCGCGCACCTGAGCGACCCGCACAGGTTGGATCCGCGTGATCGTGAAGTCGATGGACATCTCATCCTCCGTCTCGAGGTACCGGAGGCGTCGCTCGACCCGCTCGAGGCGTGCCCGGGCGTCGGCGACCTGCTCCATGAGCTCGACCCGCTTCGACCGGAGCATCGCCGCCAGATCGTCGGAGGTGATCGAGTCTTCGAGCAGCGGCCGAAGCTGCTGCAGCGAGAGGCCGAGGTCCTGGAGTGCCTGGATCCGTTGCAGGGTCGTGAGCTGGTCGGCCCGGTAGCGGCGATAGCCGTTGGTCGGACCGATCGAGGCCGGCAGCAGGATGCCGACGGCCTCGTAGTGGCGCAGAGCGCGAGGTGACACCCCGCCGAGTCGAGCGAACGCTCCGATGGTCAACATGACGGACCCACCTTCCAACCTTGTCGCAGCGGGAGGGTCAAGTGGTTCCTCGAAACCCCCGATCCGCGACCTGGCCGGGGCAGGGGGAGGGGGGGGCTCACCGCGGCGACCATCTTGGATGAGCTCGAGCGGATCACTGCTGCCGTCGCGGCCGCCAACCGGTAGCCATCTGCTGCCTGCCCTCCAGGTCCTTCATCCCAACGATGACGGGCTCGCCGATCGTCTCACCTGTCTCAGCGACCGCAGTGAGCGTCACGGGGTCACCGGTCCATAGCAGCACCCACGATCGCAGCGCGTCCGTTGTCGGTTCGAGCGTGCGCTCGGCCGGCCCGGCCACCTGGAGCTCTACGACGTCAGGAGCGACGAAGCCACCCGCGACGTTGAGCCATCCGTCGTCCGTCGTGACGGCGATGACCGACCCGACCCACACCGGCGACTCCGACCACCAACGCTCGGGTGGCCGGTCGACACCAGGCTCGAGGCCGTACACGGTGCCGCCGCTGTTCGACTCTTTCCAGCCGCCGGCACCCTCTTGGTGCCAGAGGGCCAGGTCGAATGCGAGCGACTCGTCGGCAGCGCACACGACCAGCAGGGCTCCCCACTCTCCGAGCACGTCGGCGGCGACGGCGTCATCCTCGCTCGGGAAGGTGGCGTGTGGCAGGACACTGCCTCCACCGAGCACTCGCGCCGCAGCCCCCAGAGGCAGACCCATCACGGCACCCTCCCACACCATGGCCCTCGGGCATCCCCTATCCGGCGGTAGGGGATGCCCTCCGCCGAGGTTCAACCGCCTTTTCGCACTCGAAACCAGTACGCGAGGCTCACGACGAAGACGGCGCCCAAAGCAGCGGTGAGCGGCCAAAGGGCGCCTCCTCTCGCTGCCAGGACGAAGAGAAGCAGGCTGATGACCGATACGACGCGAGCGTCGTAGAGGTCGCCATTTTCGCGGTCGCGCATGTGCTTGCCTCTCGTCCGCCGAAGACCGTTGCTCATCCGCGGCCCGCTATCCCACGAGGATCATGATCGCAGCCGGGCGGCGGTGTGGCCGGGGACGCCCTGTCACCCACTCCCGGCGGTATGGGGCACGTCGAGGCGCGAGCCACAGGTGAGAATGACCGAGTGAGACCGAATCCGCCCTGGTTGCCGCCGGCGCATTCCCGCAAGTGGCACATGCGCCGCTTCTGGGATCCTCTCGGCTACCTACGCGTGCGGACGCTGGCAAACCCGCGCTCGGGCCCACAAGCGGATCGAGTGATCCGAATGGCCGCCTTCGAGCGGGAGCGCGTCATCAAGGGAAACCTTGGGCTCGAGCCGAGGGACCCAGCACCCTTGCTCCAGGCGCTGGACGACCTGCTTCGAGACGCCCGGCGATATCGAAGTGGGGCGGGCGGCCCGAGCGACGACAGCGGCTGGGACACTGTGCTGGAGTCGCTAGATCATTACCTCGAAGTCCTGCAAGAAGATCACGTGGCCAAGGTGCAGGACTCCAGATCAGCCGACTCCTGAGTCGTCACCCTGACCCGGGGAAGTGGGACGCGCTGGTGGTCGTGAGTACGAGTGGTCGCGAGCGGCAGGGGCGGCGCGTTGATGCGCGAACCTCAGGGCTTTGCAGCAGCTCGGACCGCCTACAGCGGCTGCGCTTCTTCGACCCCGTGGAGCGGAAGGACGTTGAAGTTGATCTCGTGGGCGAGTGTGTCGCGAAGACCAGCCATTGTGTTGACGAGGTCCCGTCCGTAGGCCCAGCCAGCCTCCTCCTCTCCAATGGTCACAGCGAGGGAGAGATGGGGGTCGAACTGGGACGGGGGCTCAAGACCCCCGAAGTCGAAACTGGCGATGAGGCCGCCAGGTGCGAGTGGCGCCGAGTTCATCCACCAACTCGGCGAAGGGTCGTCGTCGCTGAGCCCCCAGTATGCGGGGAAGTCTTGGTCGATGGTGTGGACCACCGTAAGCAAGAGGCGGTGCTTGTCGATGATGTTCAGCCGGTCGAGGATGTGCAGCGAGTCTGTCTTCGGATCGTGCCCATAGTCGGCCTCCGTGAACGGCTGCATACGGGTGACGGCTTGCCGAATGCGTTCGTCCCGTATCCGGGGCTGAATCAACTCGAGTTCTTTGCCGTCCCTGCCGGTCCTCGAGAGTCTCAATGGGAACTGAGTGGCCTGCGTTGGAGTTCCGCCGTCTAGCAGCACCAGTTGCCAGGCGAGGTGGTCGAGGGCACTCCGAAGGTTGTGGACGATGTCGCCGACTAGTGCCGCGATGCATCTGTCAACTGTCGGAAGCTCACCGGCGACGTAGAGGAGGATCGACGCGTCACCTGGCGAAGGTGTCATTTCGATCGACGCGTGTGCAGCTTCCAGAAGGGGGGCAACCTCCGTCTGGAGTTCGTCGGTCAGTCTGGCCGCACGTTCGAGCTTCACCCTGACCCCACCGAGGTCCATCGCCATCCCCCTTGTCTAGTGCCGGTCTTGGTCGTTGCAGACCGGGCAGCAAAGAAGCTGTGGCCGTCCGCTGCTCAGTAGAAGACCGAGCGGGCGCGGTGGCGGGGCTGGGCCTTGTAGCGGGGACCGCCGCCCCGCAGCCACAGGACCTGGTCGAGGTGCCACGACGGCACGTCGTGGCCCCGGTCGGCCAGCGCGCTGCGCAGGCACTCGACGGCGTGCACGCCGAGCGCCCTGATCTCGACCTCCTCGGGTGAGCCGGCCACGAGCAGCTCGCCCGCGTCGATGCGGTCGAGGAGCTCGTCGTCGTAGACGAGCACGCCGTCGACGCGCAGCACGTGCGGAACGAGGTTGTCGGCGAACGCCGTCAGGCGGTCGAGGTCGTCGAAGCGGCCGGGACCGACGCCCCCGAAGGCGCGGTGGAGGTCGGCCGACACGATCTGGGCCCGCTTCAGAAGCGGCACCTCCATGTCGTCGTAGGTCGACACGTCGCGGAAGAAGGGCATCTCCACGAGCAGCGCGGCCATCGACGCCGCCGAGCCGCCGGCGGCGTCGACCATCGCCACGAACGAGCCGCCGTGGTCGTCGAGCACCACCTGGCCGAGGTCGTTGAGCGCCACCGTGAAGAGGCCCATCAGCTCGTCGACCGGGCCCCCGTCGTGGGGTTGGTCGAACAGCATGTGGGCGGTGTCGGTGTCGAGGCGGGCCAGCCGCCCGGCGGTGACCCCCTCCTCGTCGCCCAGCCAGGCGGCGAGCCCGTTGGCCATGCTGCGCGCCCCCGACGCGCCGAGCCGCTTGCGCACGACGGGGTGCCAGCCCGAGCCGAAGTTGACCGCGTCGAGCGCCAGCACGCGGCCCGCGACCTGCTCGGGATCGTCGCCACCGGCGGTCCACGGCCCGTCGGTGGCGCCGTCGTCGGCCGGGTCGGGGGAGCGCACGCCCTCGGCGAGGAGCGAGTCGGCGTAGGGGCCGACGCGGTCGGGCCGGAGCCGGACCGACGTCGACCGCTCGGCCACGAGGGCGGCCGCCCGGCGGACCTGCTCGAGCAGGTCGGGATCGGCGGAGGCCTCCGGGCGCACGGGCCACACTGTACGGCGGTGCCCACGACCGATCCCCCCGCCGGAGACGAGCACGCCGCCCTGCTCGCGGCGGCCCGCGCGTGGCGTGCCCTCGACCCCGACGACGGGACGCGCGCCCAGCTCGACGAGCTCGTCGAGCGGGCCGGGAACGGTGATGTCGAGCCGCTCGCCACGGCCTTCGCCGGGCGGGTCGGGCTCGGCACCGCCGGGCTCCGTGCCCCCATGGGACCCGGTCCGGCCCGCATGAACCGCCTGGTCGTGCGCCGGGCCACCGCGGCCCTGGCCTCGATCCTCCCCGCCGGTGCCGCGGTGGTGGTCGGCCACGACGCACGCCACCACTCGGCCGCCTTCGCCGCCGACGTCGCCCGGGTGCTCGCGGGCGCGGGCTGCCGCCCGCTCCTGCTCGACGGGCCGGTGCCCACGCCGCTGGTGGCCTTCGCCGTGCGCCACCTCGGCGCCGACGCCGCGGTCACCGTCACCGCCTCGCACAACCCCGCGGCCGACAACGGCTACAAGGTGTACCTGGGCGACGGCGCGCAGATCGGGCCTCCCGACGAGCAGCGCCTCGCCGACGCCCTCGACGAAGTCGCCGACCGCCACGACGCTGGTGATCCCACGGCCGTGCCCGTCGGCGAGGTGGTCGTCCCCGATCCGGCCGCCACCGCGGAGCTGATCGACGCCTACGTCGCCCTCGTGGCCTCGCGGCCCGCCCCGGGCCCCCGCGCCGCGACCCTCGCCTACACGGCCATGCACGGCGTCGGGCGGGCCATCACCGAGCGGGCCTTCGCCGCCGCCGGCTTCGAGCCGCTGGCGGAGGTGGCCGAGCAGTGCCGGCCCGACGGCTCGTTCCCCACCGTGGCGTTCCCGAACCCCGAGGAGCCCGGCGCCCTCGACCTGCTCGTCGAGCGCGCCACCGCCGTGGGTGCCGACGCCGGCATCGCCCACGACCCCGACGCCGACCGCCTCGGCGTGATCGTGCCCAGGGGCGACGGATGGGAGCGCCTCACCGGCGACCAGATCGGTGTGCTGCTCGCCGACCACCTCCTCGCCCAGGGGCACGGGCCCGACCGCCTCGTCGTGCGCACGGTGGTGTCGTCGCGCCTGCTCGACGCCGTCGCCGCCCACCACGGCGTCACCTCGGCCGCCACCCTCACCGGGTTCAAGCACGTGATGGCGGCCGGCCGCGCCCGGCCCGACCTGCGCATGGTGCTGGGCTACGAGGAGGCCATCGGCTTCGCGGTGGGCGACGAGGTGCGCGACAAGGACGGCATCGGGGCAGCGGTGGTCCTGGCCGACCTCGTGGCCCGACTCCGGGCGGAGAGCCGCACGCTCGACGACCGCCTCGATGAGCTCGCCGTGCGCCACGGGCTGCACCTCACCGCCGGCCGGTCGTACCGCTTCGAGGGGCCGGAGGGTCCGGCCCGACGGGCCGCGGCGATGGCCGGCCTCCGCGCCGATCCGCCCGCCGAGGTCGCCGGGCACCCGGTGGTCGAGGTCGTCGACCACCTCGAGCCCCGGCCGCCGCAGCCCACCACCGACCTCGTCGTCCTCGAGCTCGGTGCCGGGGCGTGGATCGCGGTGCGACCCAGCGGCACCGAGCCCAAGCTCAAGGTCTACGCCGAGGTCGTCGAGCCGGTCGGCGCCGCTGG
Source organism: uncultured Actinomycetes bacterium (assembly GCA_945957335.1). Classification (GTDB taxonomy): domain Bacteria; phylum Actinomycetota; class Acidimicrobiia; order Acidimicrobiales; family Acidimicrobilacustridaceae; genus CAMFLJ01. Next base: position 12,953 of record CAMFLJ010000080.1, read on the forward strand.
CC
>CAMFLJ010000081.1 GCA_945957335.1 uncultured Actinomycetes bacterium
GCTCCTCCTCGGCGACGAACTCGAACTTCGAGCCGAACCCGAGGACGCTGATGAGGGTGTCGACGGCGAAGACGCCGATCAGCTTCGGGGTGACCAGGCGGCGCAGGGGCGCGTGGCGGAGGTGCTCACGGATGATGGGCAGGCTGCTGCCCCGCGTGGGGTTGGTGATGACGGCGGTGCCGTCGGGGGTGATGACCCGGCGCAGCTCGGACCAGTACAGCTCGCGGTCGGAGAGCGCGTAGAGCACGTTGACGCTGACGATGCGGTCGACGGAGGTGTCGGGCAGCAGGGGCAGGACGTCGAGGATGTCGCCGCGGACGAGCTGCACGCCGGGGCGGTCGGCGAGCTTCGACCGGGCCACCTCGAGCATGCTCGGCGACGAGTCGATGCCGATCACGTCGAGGGTGGGGTGGTGGTCGGTGGCCGTGACGATGAGGTTGCCGGTGCCGCACCCGGTGTCGAGCAGCGTGCCGGCGTCGGGCAGGTCGGCCCGGTCGGCCACGAGGTCGACGAGGTTGCGGTAGGGCCAGAACGACAGCAGGCCGTCGTAGACGTGGCTGTAGAGGTCCCACAGGACGGTGCTGACCCGGCTGGGTGGCACCTCCGGGACCTTGGGCGCCACCACGGTGACCGCGGCGGGCTCGGTGCGCAGGTCGATGGTGACGTCGGGGCCGGCGGCGAGCACCGGGGGAGCGATCGGGGCCGGTGCGGGGGCCCGCACCGCCATGAGGGCCTCGGCGGGGGTCGAGGTGGCGAGGATCGCCTGGCTGAACGGCGTGAGCATGTCGACCTGGGTGCGCTCGAGCATGAACTCGACCAGCTCGGCGCGCCGGACGCGGGCGGCGTCGCTCAGCTCGGCCTCGGGGGCGATGAGGCGGTCGAAGCCCTCGGGCACGCGCAGGTGCATGGGGACGACCATGCTGCCGAGCAGCTCGGTGGGGTTGCCGGCGACCTGGATCGACTCGCCGTAGAGCCACGTGAGCTTGCGGCTGAGGTTGAGGTCGCAGGCCATCAGCCAGTGGCGGTGCCCGATCCGGACCGAGTGGCCCCACATCTCGCGGTAGAGGTGGAGGGTGGCGGTGGGGTTCGCGCCGAACGCCTTGGCCAGGCCGGAGATCTCGACGACGGTGCCGTGGGGCGACGCCTCGAGCTCGGCCCGGATCTCGGGGTCGACGTCGCACTCGGCGAGGGTCTGCAGCGAGGCGGCGCCGAGGTTGCCGGCGTCGAGCATGCGCCCGGCGACGCACAGGCCGGCCTCGGGGTGCTCGGTGTCGTGGACGCCGAAGTAGATCGCCATCGGGTGCCAGCGGTCGTAGTCCTCGTTGAAGGTGCCGTGGTCGGTCAGGTCGATCGGACCGGCCCAGCCCTTCTCCTGGTACACGTGGGCGTGCAGCCGGCGGGCCTGCTCGATCTCGTCGGGGTCGACGAGGAGCGAGGCGACGAAGCGGGCGCTGTCGGTGGAGATCAGCTTCATGCCTGCCACCGGGCGCGAGCCGCCAGGCTGGTGCCGGCACGGCCGCGGGAGGCCGCGGTCGCTGAGGTCCTCGCGTCCAGCATCGGGGCTCTCACCTCTTCCTGGCGTTGCCGTCACCCCTGCATGGCGTTGCAGGGTGAGACAGTATCCCCTCGCTGCGTGGCCGGGTGGTGGATCCACCACGAACCGCGCGTATCAGGCCGATGACCACGCCTCGTGCCCGCACCACGGCGCGGCGGAGGCTCGGCCGAGCGGTCGGACCGCCTAGTTGGCGCCGGCCGAGGTGACCCACGGGGGCTGCGGGTCGTTCGGGTCGGTGGGCGGCCCGATGTAGATCGCCACGGGATCGCCCATGCGGCGCACCGCCTCGATCCGGGTGAGGAGGTCCTGGTCGACCCCGGGCAGGTCGGCGCCCTCGGAGTCGACCCCGCCGCCGCCGGTGCGCAGGGCCTGGGCGAGGTCCGGTCGCCCGGCCGCGGTGAGCTGCTCGGCCAGCACGGCCTCGTCGGCCAGGTAGGCGATGCGGTCGGGCGGCTCGAGCGGGTCCCAGCCGGCCACCCGGGTGACCTCGGGTCGGTCCATCCACTCGGTCGCGGCGTCGGCGCTGACCACCCACACCGTGGCCACCGGCGGGCGCTCGTCGGTCGAGCGCTCGGCGCCGAACCGGAAGGCGTCGCGGGGAGGCGCGGCGATCTCGATGCCGTTGCGCTCGAGCTCGAGGCGGACCGCGTCGGCGGTCGTGCCCCACACCGAGCCGGTGGCCACGACGAGCACCGGGCCGCTGCCGCGCAGAGCCGCGACGGTGGGGTCGAGGAGGTGGCCGAGGACCTCGGTGGCGGACGGGTCGGGGGTCGTGGCGTCGTCGACGGCGCCGGCGGTGCGGAACGACGCGGCCAGCACCACGACGACGAGCAGCGGCGCCACGAGCCACGGTGCGGCCCGGCGGGCCGGGCGGGGCAGGCGCGCCCAGTGGGTGACGGCGACGCTGAGCGACCACAGCGTGGAGAGCCACCACAGGCAGGCGATGACCCACCACCAGCGCACGAGGTAGGCGAACACGGGGCCGGTGATGCGGCTGGTGGCGACGAGGCCCGAGAGGGCGAGCGTGCCGGTGAGGAGCTGGAAGCGGACGGCGGCCCACTGGCGGGCCTTCGCGGCGGCGAGCATGGCCATGCCGAAGGCGGCCACCGGCACCAGGAGCGCGCCGGCGTCGCCGCCGAGGATCGCGCCGTCGGGACCGTTCTCCTCCTTGTCGCCGAGCCACGGGGCGTCGGGGATCGCGAGGTGGCGGGCGGCCTGGTCGACGGCGGTGCCGGTGCCCGCGGGCTGGTCCTGGCTGTCGAGGAAGTAGCGCGCGATCTCGGTGAGGTTGCCGCTGCCGGCGACCTCGTCGATCACGACCGGCGCCCACGCCACGACCACGATGCCGACGGTGAGGCCGACGAGCAGCCGTCGGGCCCGTTGCGACTCGGGGAGGATCGGGACGAGAGCCCGGCGTCGGGCGGCGATGGCGGCGGCGGCCAGCCCGACGGCGCCGACCATGACGGCGTACCCGACGTGGCTCTGGACGAGGAACGAGCCCACGCCGATGAGCGCCGGCCAGGCCCAGCGGTCGCCCTCGGCGGCCGACCAGGCCAGGAAGGTGAACAGGGCGAGGGGCAGGATCGTGACGTAGGGGTTCCACGGGTCGCGCAGCAGTGCGGGGCCGATCGAGTGGGAGAGCACGGCGAGGGCGGCGCCGGTGCCGAGCAGCAGCGGCAGGCCGCCGCGCCGCCACGCCAGGTAGAGGCAGAGCGCCACCGCCGCGGCGTTGACGAGGGCGGTGGCGGCGAGGAGGGCCACGGGCCGCCCGCCGAGCAGGTGGTAGGGGCCGGCGAGGACCCAGTAGAGGAGGGGGCCCGGGTGGTTCCACCCGAAGCGCGAGTAGGGGCCCACGAAAGGAGTGAGCCGACCGACGTCGTCGACGCGCAGGTTGAGCACGGCCCAGTCGCCCGTGGGGCGCCACTGCTGGTCGAGCGCGGCGCGCCCCGCGGCCAGGATCGGCCAGGTCACCACCGCGACCACGAGGGCGCCGAGCGCGATCGTGAGGCGCGACCGGAGGCGGTCGTCGCCGGGGCCACCATGAGCGTCGAGCTCCGGTGCGACGGTCGTGATCTCGTGGGCCATGAGGGGGGTGCCGGCCCCACCGGGCCGACGCGGTGAGGCTACCGGAGGGCCTGACGGCGGCCCGGGCAGCCCCGGCCGCGACCGCCTCCACGACAGGGGCGGTCCGCCCTGCGCAACGCCACCACCACCCGTTCGGTGTCGGGCAGGACGAACCGCCGTCCGGATGACTACCCCCCACCGGGGCCGGCCAGACCACCTCCGTCACGAGCTTGTCGAACCACCTCCATGCGGTTCGCCGAACGACCCCGCCGGGGTAGGGAGCCGGTGTCGAGGAGGGGGATGTCATGGCAGTCATCGAGAACGGCGCAGTCGAGCCCGCGGTCGAGCACGCGAGGGTGCTCGTCACCTGGGGACCGGACGACGAGGAGCTGGCGCGCCGCCTCGCCCAGCTTCGCCTGGCCGAGGTCGGGGTCCGCGTCGAGGTCGTGGGCGGCGCCGGCCCCGAGGCGCGGGTGCGCCTCGTGGCCGATGACGTCGACCGCCTCGACTGGGTCGTGGGCCTGGTGCGGGCCGGCCTCGGCGACGCGGTGGTCGGCGAGGACGGAGCGACCCTCGAGGGCGTGGTGGTCGAGCTGCTGGCCCGTCAGGGCCTGTGCCTCGCCGTCGCCGAGTCGCTGACCAGCGGGCTGCTGGGGGCACGGCTGAGTGAGCCGCCCGGTGCCTCAGCGGTGTTCCGCGGTGGGGTCGTCGCCTACGCCGCCGAGGTGAAGCACGACGTGCTCGACGTGCGCGACGGGCCGGTGGTCGCGGCCGAGGCGGCGGTCGAGATGGCCGAGGGCGTGGCCCGGCTCCTCGGGGCCGAGGTGGCGGTGGCGCTCACCGGGGTCGCCGGCCCGGACGAGATGGAGGGGTGCCCCGTCGGCACCGTCTTCCTGGGGTCGTGGATCGACGGCGACTCACGCGTCGTCGAGCTCCACCTCGGCGGCGACCGCGAGCGCATCCGGGCCGATGCCGCGGGCCACGCCCTCGACCACCTCCGTCACCGGCTGCTGGCCCGCGAGCGCTCGGCGGGCGCGCACATCTGATCGGCGGCGGCCGGGCCCGGTTCTGCGCGCGGCGGTCACGAGGGAAGAGACCCCTTGACGTCGACGAGTGGAGGTACCGATGGCCGGACGACTGGAGGGGCGACGGATCGCCTTCCTCACCGCGAACGAGGGTGTCGAGCAGGTCGAGCTCACCGCGCCATGGGATGCGGTCCGGGCGGAGGGCGGCGAGCCCGTCCTCATCGCCCCGGAGGTCGGAGAGGTCCAGGCGTTCAACCACCTCGACCGCGGTGACGTGTTCACCGCGGACGTGGCCGTCGCCGACGCCGATCCCGACGGGTTCGACGCCCTGGTCCTGCCGGGTGGCGTCGCCAACCCCGACCAGCTCCGGACGAACCCGAAGGCGGTGCACTTCGTGCGCCAGTTCGCCGAGACGGGCCGCACCGTTGCGGTGATCTGCCACGGCCCGTGGACGATGATCGACGCCGGCGTGGTCGACGGCCGCCACCTCACCTCGTGGCCGAGCGTGCGCACCGACCTCGTGCGGGCCGGAGCGAAGTGGAGTGACGAGCCGGTCGTGGTCGACGGCAACTTCGTGTCGAGCCGTCGGCCCGACGACCTTCCCGTGTTCTGCGGCGCGTTGGTCGACTCCGTGGCATCGGCCACGCCCGTCGCCGGGCATTGAGGGCGCCGGTGGGCGAGGATGGGGGCATGGCCCCCGCCCCCGAGACCACCGACGACGGTGGCGAGGGCGCGCCCGAGGGGTCCCTCGCCGTCCACGACCGGGGTCAGGGCTTCCCGGTCGTGTTCCTCCACGGCCAGCCCGGGGGCGCCGAGGTCTGGGACTCCGTGCAGTCGCTGCTCACCGGCACCGGCCTGCGCACGCTCGCCATCGACCGCCCCGGCTACGGCGCCACGTCGCTCGACGCCGGGGGCTTCCGCCACAACGCGGAGGTCCTCACCCAGGTGCTCGTCGGCCTCGGCCGGCCGGCCGTCGTGGTGGCCCACAGCTGGGCCGCCGGCCCCGCGCTCATCGTCGCCCGCCGCACTCCCGAGCTGGTGTCCGGCCTGGTGCTGTGCGCCCCGGTCGGCGACCCCGGGTCGGTCACCCTCCTCGACCGGTGGCTGGCCACCAGCTGGTTCGGTCGGTTCGTGCTGAGCTCCAGCCTCGCCGTCGGGGCCTGGCTCGTGCACCGCCCGGGTGGGGAGCACCTGCTCTCCGCCGCCGGGCTCGGCCACCTGCGCCCGCCCGAGGCTCGCACCGCCACCCGCCCCGCGCTCGATCGGCGCGCCCGTCGCGCTGCGGTGGTCGAGCAGCTCGCCCTGGTCGAGGAGCTGGTCGAGGTCCGCCGTGCCGCGCGGGGCGTGCACACCCCCACGATCGTGCTGGGCGGTGCCTCCGACAGCATCGTGCGGCCCTCGGCGGTCAAGGGCCTGGCCCGGGCCATCCCGAAGGCCCGCCTGCGCATGCTCGAAGGTGGCCACCTGATCCCGGTCGAGCACGCCGTGGCCGTGGCCGACGCCGTGCTCAGCCTGGTCGCCACCGCCCGGGGCGGGCGCCGGCCCGCCGTCGCCGGCTGACCCCGGCACGGGCTGCAGACGGGGAGACCGTCCCCGACGTCCCTCGTGCCGAACGGCCTCCTGCCGAGACGCGCCACGGCCGGCCCCGGAGGGCCGGCCGCGCGGTACGGGTGGTCGTGGTGCGGGGCTAGCGCCCGGCGAGTGCTCGTTCGAGCTCGGTCTTGGACATCTTCGACCGACCGGGGATGTTGCGCCGCTTGGCCTCGTCGTAGAGGTCGTCGTACGTGCGGCCTTCGTCGGTGTGACTTCCGTTGGTGCGGCGATCGCCGAGCGCGGTGCCTCGGGGCATCGGGTCCCTCCTCGGGTGTGGTGCGTGGCAGGTTCCCCGTCCCCCTACCCGGCACCGCCCCGGCGCAGACCACCGAACTTCGGAGATCCGACGTCGGAGGTTCTGGGCCGGGCCGCCGGGGGAAGGGATCGCCACGCCGGTGGCGCCGGCCGGGAGGACGGACATGTCGGCTGTGAGCTCGGGGAGCGGGGGGCCGCAGGTGCCGTCGCGCCCGTCGTTCGTGCCCGACGTGGCCCCGTCGCGGGCCGACGCGGTGGTGGTCGGCTCGGGCCCGAACGGGCTGGTGGCGGCGAACCTCCTCGCCGACCAGGGCTGGGAGGTGGTGGTGCTCGAGGCCGCGGAGGCGCCCGGCGGGGCGGTGCGCACGGCCGAGGTCACCGCGCCGGGCTTCGCCAACGACCTGTTCTCCGCGTTCTACCCACTGGCTGCGGCCTCGCCCGTCATCGCCGGGCTGGGCCTCGACGCCCACGGGCTGCGCTGGGTGCATGCCCCCGAGGTGATGGCGAACCCGACACCCGGCGGACCCGCCGTGGTGCTCTCGCGGGACCTCGACCGCACGGCCCGCTCGCTCGACGGGCTCGGCGGCGGCGACGGCGACGCCTGGCGCGAGCTCTACGGCCGCTGGGCGCACATCGCCGCCCCGGCGACCGACGCGCTCTTCACCCCGTTCCCGCCCGTGCTCCCGGGGGCCCGCCTCCTGGGGCGCCTCGGCCCGAGAGGTGCCATCGACCTGGCCCGGACCGCGGTGATGCCGGTGCGGCGGATGGCCGAGGAGCTCTTCCGCGGCCCCGGGGGTGGGCTGCTGCTGGCCGGGAGCGCGCTCCACGCCGACCTCACCCCCGAGGCCGCCGGCAGCGCGGTCTACGGGTGGCTGCTGGCCTCGCTGGGCCAGCAGGTCGGCTTCCCCGTGCCCGAGGGAGGCGCCGGGCGCCTGACCGACGCGCTGGTCTCGCGGCTGCGGTCGCGTCGGGGTCGGGTGGTGACCGGGGCCCGCGTCGAGCGGATCGTCGTCGAGGGCGGCCGCGCCGTCGCCGTGGGGCTCGACGGCGGCAGCGTGGTCGGTGCCCGGCGGGCGGTGCTCGCCGACGTGGGCGCCCCCCAGCTCTACCTGTCGCTGCTCGACCCCGCCGACGTCCCCGCCCGGGTGCTCGACGGCATCCGCCGGTTCCAGTACGACGCCGGCACGGTGAAGGTCGACTGGGCCCTCTCGAGGCCGGTGCCCTGGACCGACCCGGCGGTGGCCCACGCCGGCACCGTCCACCTCGTCGACTCGATCGACCAGCTCTCCCGCTACGCCTACGAGCTGGCCACCTCGCAGGTGCCGGCCGACCCCTTCGTGCTCTTCGGTCAGATGACCACCACCGATCCGACGCGCTCACCGGCGGGCAGCGAGTCGGCGTGGGCGTACACCCACGTCCCTGCCCACCCGCGGTCGGACGCGGGCGGGGAGGGCATCGGCCCGCGATGGGACGCCCACGCCACCGAGCGCATCGTCGAGCGCATCGAGGCCCGCGTCGAGCGTGCCGCGCCCGGCTTCCGCTCGTCGATCGTCGCTCGGCACGTGCTGGTGCCCCCGACGATGGAGGCGGCCGACGCCAACCTGGTGGGCGGGGCGATCAACGGCGGCACCGCCCAGATCCACCAACAGCTGGTGTTCCGGCCCACCACCGGCCTGGGCCGCCCCGAGACCGCCGTGGCCGGGCTGTTCCTGGCCTCGGCGTCGGCCCACCCGGGTGGTGGGGTGCACGGTGCCCCGGGGGCCAACGCGGCACGGGCCGCGGTGTGGGGTGACCGACGTCGGCGGGCCGGGGCCGCCGTCAGGAGCGGGCTCGGGCGCGGTCCTCGGCGAGGGCCCTGAACGCCTGCAGTGACGCCGCGTTGCGGCCCCAGAGCAGCACCGCGACCAACGGCCTGGTGATGGGGTGCCACATCGCCCGCAACGGGCCGGAGGCGGGCTCCTCCTCGATGGCCAGGTGGCTGCCGTCGACGGTCGGCGTCACGGTGAAGCGCACCTTGGCCGCGCCGAGCGGACCGACCCGGGCGAGCAGCACGAGCGTGTGGGGCGCGATCGCCAGCAGCACCGTGGTGTGGTCGCGCACGGTCAGCGGCCCGGCCCCGACGGCGTGGTGGAACGAGCTGCCGGGGGCGGGCCAGTCGTCGTCGACCGAGCGGATGTGCTTGGCCCCGACCAGCCACTGGGGGTAGGCCTCGGCGTCGACGAGGGTGTCGAACACGACCTCGGCGGGGGCGTCGATCCCGAGGGCGGAGGTGGTCATGGCGCCATCGGCTCGGGCTCGGGCTGCGGGTCGATCGGCGTGGGCTGCTCGGGCGGCACGACCGGGTCGGGTGCGGGGCCGGGCGGCTGCGGCACGATCGGCGCCGGCTCGGTGGGCTGCGGGTCGGGGAGGATCGGCGAGGGGCCGGGGTCCGGGAGGATGGGGGAGGGCTCGATCGGCGCGGTCATCACCGGCACGTACCCATCCGGAGCGCCGCAGCGACCTGGCCGTCCTCCGCGTCGCCCGTCGGGAGCTCGCCCGTCCGGTGCTCAGCCGTCGAGCAGGCCGAGCAGCGCCCGCTCGGCGCGGGCCATCGTCGCCGTGGTGCGGGCCCTCGACCAGCGGTCGTGCAACGAGCCCTCGACGTGGGACTCGGGCACGATCGGGTGCACGTAGCTGGCCCGGCACACGGCACGGGTGTTGCCGAGGCGCTCGGCGGCGGCGTCGATGGCGGCGAGGACGTGGGCGTCGGCCTCGGCCTGGCTCGCCGGTGGGCCGAGCTCGGCCAGGGTGCCGGCGGCCACCACCGACGCACCCCAGGTGCGGAAGTCCTTGGCCGACACCGGCTCGCCGGTGCGCTCCCGGAGCCAGGCGTTGACGTCGGCGGAGCCCACGTCGACCACCCGCCCGTCGTCGTCGGTCCAGGCGAACAGCTCCTGGCCGCCGAGCTCGTGGCAGCGGTGCACCAGGCGGGCGAGGCGCCGGTCGGCGACCGCGACCTCGTGCTCCACCCCACCCTTGCCGACGAAGCAGAAGCGCACCTCGGCGCCGTGCACCTCGACGTGCTCGGGCCCGAGCGTGGTGAGGCCGTACGACTCGTTCGTGGCGGCGTACTCGGCGTTCCCGACCCGGATGAGCGTCTCGTCGAGGAGCCGGACCACCAGGGCGAGGACCTTGTCGCGGTCGAGGCGCCCGGGGCGCGAGAGCTCGACGTCGACGTCGGCGCGCAGCGGGCCGAGCAACGCTCCGAACGTGCTCATGCGGTCGAACTTGTCGGTGTCGCGGACGGCTCGCCAGCGGTCGTGGTAGCGGTACTGCTTGCGGCCCCTGGCGTCGCGGCCGGTGGCCTGGATGTGGCCGTCCGCGTGCGGGCAGATCCACACCTCCGTCCACGCCGGCGGGATCACGAGGGCCCGGATCCGGTCGCGGGTGGCGCTGTCGGTCACGGCGGTGCCGTCGGCTCGCAGGTAGCGGAACCCCCTGCCGCAGCGCAGCCGGCGCAGACCGGGGGCGGCGTCGCTCACGTAGCGCAGGCCGGCGTCGGCGGCGGCCACGGCAGCAGGGGCGTCGAGGGTGGCGAGTGCGGTCACGCGCCCTCCTGGGCGGTCGGGTGGGCCGGGGAGCCCTGTCGGCAGGCGATCGACGGGGCTCCCCGGCTCCGGAGCAGCGACCCCGACGGGCGCGCGCCCCATGGTGGGAGCGACGAGGCGCACGCCAGGCGTGGGAGCGACGGTTCGTCGGGATCGCTGCACCCGGTCCCTTCCCGCCGCACCGGCGCCTAGACCAGGCGATCCGACGTGGTGGTCGGTGCCCGGACGTCCGTCACGGGCCGGGCGGTCGGAGCGGGTCGGCCGCCGGCCGGGTGGGTAGGGACCGGTCTCCGCCGACCGAGGAGAGAGCGCCATGGCCGACCCGCTGCAGGACCCCGCGATCGTCGACGACCGTGCCGGCAACCCCGAGATGCCCGCGGACCCGAGCCTGGTCGGGGTCCTGGCCGAGCTCGACGACGCCGGGTGGACCGGCCAGACGATGCCTCTGGAGGGCGGGCGGATCCGTTGCCTCACCTGCCGTGAGGAGTTCGCCGCCGAAACCGTGTCGGCCGACCACGTGCGCCGCCTCGAGGGGGCGTCGGACCCGGGGGACATGGTGATCGTCGTCCCCGTCACCTGCCCGAGCTGCTCGACCCGGGGCGTGCTCGTCGCCCACTACGGGCCCGATGCCTCGCCGGAGGACGCCGACGTGGTGGCGGCCCTCGACCGCTCCGAGGCGGGTGGGACAGGCCTGGGCACCGGCCCGGCCGAGACGGCCTGAGCACCGCCGGCGGCGTGTCGCACGCCGGGTGGTCTACTTCGACGCGCCCCGGGGTAGGAGCGGTCGGAGCCCGATGATGGTTTCCCAGGAAACGAAAAGTGGAGCACCGATGACCGATCCCGACGCCACCAGCCCCGAGACCGTCGCCGCCGACGAGTCCGACGCCAAGGCCGAGCACCGGGCCGACCGCATGCCCACCCCCGAGGAGGAGGCCGCGGCCGAGCGCAACCAGCTCGACCCGTCGGTCGCCGAGGCCTACGAGGACGCCATCGAGCGCGGCGCCAACGTCAAGGGCGAAGGCGAGATCTGAGCCCCCGGCGCCCGCGTGGCGCCGTTGCACCACCCCTGTCCACCACCCCAGCCGAAGGTAGGATCCACGAGTGCCACCCGAGCTCGAACAGCCGCTCACCATCGAGGTGCACCGCGAGGGAGACGAGGCCACCCTCACCCTCTCCGGTGAGCTCGACCCGCACACCGCACCCACGCTCGTCGACCAGCTCGACGCCGTGCGCGCCGACGGTGCGACCTCCGTCGTGCTGGTGCTCTCCGGCCTGACGTTCGTCGATTCGTCGGGCCTGCGCGTGCTCATCGCCGCCGACCGCTCGCTGTCCGAGGCCGGCGGTCGCCTCGTGCTGCGATCGCCCAGCGACACGGTGCGGCGCCTCCTCGAGATCACCGGTCTCGACGGCCACCTCACCACGGACTGAGCCGTGGGCCACCCCGTCCCGACCCCTCCCGGCTCCGGCGCGCCCGTGCGCGAGCGCGCGCCGTCCTGCCCCGAAAGGACCCCCGATGGCCTCTGACGAGAGCCCCGTCCGACTCGTCATCCCCGCCCGGGCCCGGTACCTGCGCCTGGCCCGCCTCACCGCGGCCGGCATCGCCGGTGACCTCGGCTTCGGGCTCGAGGCCATCGAGGACCTGCGAGTCGCCGTCGACGAGGTGTGCGCCATCCTCATCGAGGACGTCGACGACAGCGCCGAGCTCGAGCTCGTCTACCGCGGCTCCGACGAGGGCCTGGTCATCGAGGGCTCCTGCCCGAGCACGGGGGGCGCCCCCGATCCCCATCCGGTGGCCCGCGAGCTGCTCGCCATGACGGCCGACGAGTACTCCCTCGCCGCCGCCGACGGCGTGGTGAGCTTCCGCCTCCTCAAGCGCCGACAGGTGGCGTCGGGGTGAGCACCGGCGACCTCCGCGACCCACCCGTCGCCGAGTGGTTCGTCGAGTACCGCCGCACCGGGGACCGCCGGCTGAGGAACCAGCTGGTCGAGCACCACCGGCACGTGGCCGAGTACTTCGTGAAGCGCTACTCGCGTCGTGGTGTGCCCACCGACGACCTGCGCCAGCTGGCGCTGATGGCCATCATTCACGCCACCGAGCGCTTCGACCCCGAGATGGGCGTGGCCTTCTCCACGTTCGCCAGCCGCACCATCGAGGGCGAGCTCAAGCGCTACTTCCGCGACCGCACCTGGTCGGTCCGCCCGCCCCGCCGGGCCCAGGAGCTGCACCTCGAGCTGCGCAAGGTCGACGAGGAGCTCACCCACCGGCTCGGCCGGGCGCCGACCATCGCCGAGCTCTCGAAGGCCCTCGACGTGAGCGAGGACCACGTGCTCGAGGCACTCGAGGCCGGGGTGGCCCACCAGGCCACGAGCCTCGACCAGCCCGCCCCCGGGGACGACGACGGTGCGCCCCGCAGCGACCGCCTCCTCGCCACCAACGACGTGGGCTACGGCCGGGTCGACCACGAGATCATCGTGCGCGAGCTGATGGAGGAGCTGCCCGAGCGCGAGCGCACGATCATCTACCTCCGGTTCTTCGAGAACCTGACCCAGCCCGAGATCGCCGAGCGGGTGGGGGTCAGCCAGTCGTACCTCTCGCGCATCCTCCGCAAGACCCTGCTCGACCTCAAGAACCGGCTCGAGGAGCGTCCCTAGGGGGCGACGGGCCGGCAGGGGCCCGTCAGCCGACCTCGTCGGCTGCGGCCGACGTGCGCACGAAGCCGTCGACCGCGGGCGGCCGCAGGTCGACCACCACGTCCTGGCCCTCCACCCGCTTCTCGACGGCCGCGTAGCGGGCGAGGGCGAGGCGGTCGCCCTCGCCCAGGTCGCGCCCGGTCAGGCTGCGCGGCCACAGGTGCTC
>CAMFLJ010000082.1 GCA_945957335.1 uncultured Actinomycetes bacterium
CCCACTATCCTCTTCGTCGGCAGCGTCAGATGTGTATAAGAGACAGGCCTCGAGCCGGGGTCGATCGCGCTCTACCCGATCCTCGAGACCCCCATGGCCCTGCGCAACGCCTACGAGATCGCCGCCGCGTCCGAGCGGGTCGCCTACATGGGCGGGGCGATCAGCCGCTTCGGCGACATCCACCAGGCCGTCGGCTACCGGTGGACGGCCGAGGGCACCGAGACGCTGTTCCTCCGCTCGAAGGTGCTGATCGACGCCAAGGCCGCCGGCATCAAGTACCCGATCAGCGGCATGTGGGGCGGGGCCACCGACGACGTCGACGGCTTCCGCCGCTTCGCCACCGAGCTCCGCGACCTCGGCTACTTCGGGATGATGCTCGGCATGCGCGAGCACGTCGCGCTGGCCCACGAGATCTTCACGCCCACGGCCGCGGAGATCGCCTACTGGTCCGACCTCGACCGACTCGCCACCGAGGCCGCGGCGGACCCCGACGCTGGCCCGATCACCTACGGCGACCCCAACGACGGCGAGGGCCACATCGTGCACGGCGCCCACGTGGCCTCGGCCCGCAAGAACCTGGCCTGGGCCCGCGACCTCGGCCTGCTCGACTGACGCCTCGCCCGGCCGTCGCCCTCCGACGATCTGGTGCGCAGAACCTGCCCCCTGGGGCAGGAAGAGCGCACCGTTTCGCAAGGTCACCAGGGGGTGCGGGGTGGGGCGCGTAGCGTCGGCGCGGTGAGCGCCACGACCAGCCCGCCGCGGGTGCAGGGCAACCTGGTGATGGCCGCGCTGCTCACCGGGGTGGCCGGCTTCGTCGACGCCCACATCTTCGTGCACGTCACCGACGTGTTCGTCGCCAACCAGAGCGGCAACGTCGTGCTCTTCGGCATCTTCCTCGGCGAGCGGAAGTGGCCCCAGGTGGCCGCACACCTCCTGGCCATCACCATGTTCGCCACCGGCGTGGCGATCGGCACGATCATCCACGACCGCCGCCGGGCCGCCGGCCAGCCGCTGCGGCCCGACCTCATCCTGGCCGCCGAGGCGGTGATGCTGGCCGTGCTCATCGGGCTCCGGGCCGTCGACAGCCACGCCCGGGTGCTCGAGGTCGACGCCCTCGACTACCCGGTGATCTTCCTCGGCGCGCTGGCGATGGGCCTCCAGACGGTGGTGATCGGCAAGGTCGGCACCGTCGCGGTGGCGACCACCTACGAGTCGGGGGCGGTGGCCCGCTTCGGCGAGGAGGCGGCGCTCGCCACCCGCGCCGGCGCCACCGAGCACCGGCACCGCCACGCCGCCGTCGTCCGGGTCATGGCCGTCGTCGTCGGCAGCTACGCCCTCGGCGCCACGCTGGCCGCCGCGGCCGGCGCCGGCGCGGCGTGGCTGCTCATCCCCCTCGCCGCGGTCGTGGGCTGTGCGCTCTTCGCCCGCCGAACCCTCGGCTCCCAGCCCACCGAGCCGGCGCCGGGCTGAGCGGTCAGGCGCGCTCGAGCACCTGGCCGTCGCGGACCTCGAGCACGAGGTCGGGCGAGAACGACACCGGCGGGTGGTGGGCGACGTGCACGGTGGTGCGCCCGGCCCTCCAGGCGGTGATGCCCTCGACGACGCGCTGCTCGGTGGCCGGGTCGAGGTGGGCGGTGGCCTCGTCGAGCACGAGCACCGGCGCCTCGGCCAGCAGCGCCCGGGCGATCATCAGCCGCTGGCGCTCGCCGCCGCTCAGCCGTCCGGCGTCCTCGCCCACCCGAGCGTCGAGCCCACCCGGCATCGCCCGCACCACGTCGTCGAGGGCCACCGCGGCGAGCACCGACCAGAGGTGGTCGTCGTCGCAGTCGGCGTCGCCGAGGCGCAGGTTGTCGCGCACGGTGGTGTCGAAGAGGTGGTCGTGCTGGGCCACCACCGCCACCGTGGCGCGGGCGGCCTCCGAGCCCATGGCCGCGAGGTCGACGCCGTCGAGGCGGATCATGCCGGCCTGGGGCTGCCAGAAGCGCAGCAGCAACGCGGCGATCGTCGACTTCCCGGCGCCGCTCGGGCCGGCCACCGCGACCTGCGCACCCGCAGGGATCGTGAAGGTGGCGCCGGCGAGCACGTCGTCCCCCTCCGGCCGGTAGCGGAATCGCACGCCGTCGAGCTCGACGCGGCCCTCGCCCGAGGGCACCGGGAGCTCGGCACCGGCCGGCGGCTCGGCGACGGCCGGCGGCCGGTCGACGAGGTCGAGGAGCCGGCCGGCGGCGGCGCGGGTGCGGTCGACGTGCTCGAACGACGCGGCCAGGGGCGCCACGCCCTCGAAGGTGGCGATCACCGCGAGCGGCACCACCGCCAGCATCACGCCCTCGATGCGGCCGTCGGCGAGCAGGGCCACGCCGAGGGCGAGCGCGGCCACCACGGCCAGCCCGGCGAGCAGGACGCTGAGTGCCACGTTGGTGGCCCGCACCCGGGCCAGGCGGCGCTCGGTGGTGCGACGCCGCTCGGTGAGCTCGGCCAGGCGGTCGACGAAGAGGTCCTCGCGCCCGTAGGCCACGAGGTCGGCGAGGGCGCTGACCCCCTCGACGCTGGTGGCGTTGGTGAGGGCCCGGTCGGCGGCGAGCGCGTCGGTGAGGGCGGTCGACGAGCGCCGGGTGGCAAGGGGCAGCACGACGCCGCACAGCAGCAGGAACACGACCAGCACCACGGCCAGGGCCGGGTCGAGGGCACCGAGCACCACCGAGCCGACCGCCGCGGCGAGGGCCGCTGCGATCGGGGGCGCCATCACCCGCAGGGGCAGGTCCTGCAGGGTCTCGACGTCGTCGACGATGCGGGTGAGCAGGTCGCCCGAGCGCTCCTCGGCCAGGGCGGCGGGCGCGAGGGGCTCGATGCCGGCGAAGAACCAGACCCGTGCCCGGGTCAGCATGCGGAACGTGCCGAGGTGGCCGACGTAGCGCTCGAGGTAGCGGGCCACCGCCCGGGTGATGGCGAAGAAGCGCACGCCGACGATGGCCAGGGTCAGGCCCTCGGTGGCGTCGACGATGGCGGAGCGCGAGATCAGGTAGCCGGCCATCGACATGAGGCCGATGCCGGCGCCGAGGGTGAGCGCGCTCAGGAGGCCGGCGAGCACGACCCACCAGCGCAGCCGACCGAAGACGGCGATCATCCGCCGCAGCACCGGAGGGCCCTCGCCGGCGCTCATCGCCCGGACCCCACGACGCGGCCCGCCTCGAGGCGCACCACCCGGTCGGCCATGGCCGCGGTCGACGGCCGATGGGCGATCACCAGGGCGGTGCGGTCGCGCAGCAGCTCGGCGATGGCGGCGACGACCTCGGCCTCGAGCTCGTCGTCGAGGTGGGCCGTGGGCTCGTCGAGCACCACCACCGGCGCGTCCCGCAGCGCGGCCCGGGCGATGGCCAGGCGCTGGCGCTGCCCACCGCTGAGCTGAAGGCCGCGCTCGCCCACCACCGTGTCGGCACCGGCGGGCAGGGCGTCGACGAACGTGGTCGCCCGGGCCAGCTCCAGCGCGGCCCGCACCCGCTCGTCGGAGGCCGCCGGGTCGCCCAGGCGCACGTTGTCGGCGACGGTGCCGGCCAGGATCGTCGGGCTCTGCGGCACCCACGCGACGCTGCGCCGCCACGCCGCTGGGTCGAGATCGGTGAGCGCCACGCCGTCGGCGCGCACGTGGCCCTCGCTCGGGTCGACGAAGCGCAGCAGCAGGCGCGCCACGGTGGTCTTGCCGGCCCCGCTCAGGCCCACGAGGGCGACGGTCTCACCGGCGCCCAGGCCCAGGTCGAGCCCGTCGAGCGCATCCCCCGACGCGTCGGGGTACCGGTAGCGGACGCCCACCAGCTCGATCGCAGGCGGGTGCTCGAAGGTCGGCCCGTCGACGGGGCCGAGGACCGGCGGGGCGCACGCCGGCAGGGCCTCGATCTCGGCGATGCGGGCCAGGGCGGCGTCGCCCGACTGGCCGGCGTGGTACTCGAGGGCGAGGCGCCGGAACGGCAGGAAGAACTCGGGGGTGAGCACGAGCACCGCCAGCCCGGTGCCGAACGGCAGCCCGGTCTCGATCATGCGGAAGCTCACCTGCACCGCCACCAGCGCGGTGGCCGCGGTGGCCGCCCACTCCATCACCAGCGACGTCTGGAAGGCGGTGCGCAGCACCTCCATGGTGGTGTCGCCGAACCGGCGGCTGACGTCCTCGATGGTGTCGGCCCCGTCGCCCGAGCGGCGGAACGCCTTCAGCGTCGGGAGGCCGCGGATCATGTCGAGGTAGAAGGCGCTGAGCCACCCGAGCTCGTCGAAGCGCCGCTCGGTGAGGGCACGCGTACGGCGCCCGATCACGGCCAGCAGCAGGATCAGCATCGGGCCGGTGAAGAGCAGGATCAGCGTGGTCCACGGGTCGAGCACGGCGATGGCCACGAACACCAGCACCGGCGCCACGACGGCCATGGCCGCGGCCGGCACGAAGCGGGTGACGTGGTCGTGCAGCGCGTCGACCCCGGCGCCGACGGTGCCGGCCACCTCACCGGTGCGCTCGCGCCCCAGCCCGGCGGGCCCGACGGCGAAGAGGTGGGCCACCAGGTCGGCGCGCACCCGGGCCCGCAGCCGGCCCGAGGCGTGGTCGGCGCGCACCTCGGCCACCCACCCCGCCGCGCTGCGCACCACCAGCACCGCAGCCATGGCGACCAGCACGGGCGCGACCGCGCCCAGACCCTCACCGCCGACGAAGGCCCGGTCGACGGCGGCGGCGAGCAGCAGCGACCAGGCGATCGTGCACAGCACCGCGACCGTGTGGGCACCGATCGCGCCCCCGACGGCCACCGCCACGGCGCGCTCGCGGCGCAGCAGGCCGACGTCGACCGGCCCCCGGCGCGCCCGAGCCCGCGGCGACGCCGACGTCGACGCCACCGAGCTAGTAGCTCTCGTCGTCGAGGACGACCTTGCCGCGGAAGAAGTAGTAGACGCCGGCGGTGTAGAGCAGCACGAACGGGATGCCGATCATGGCGATCACGAACATCACCATCAGCGTGGGCTCGGCCGACGCCGCGTTGGTGATGGTGAGGTCGTTGGCCGAGTCGGTCGAGGAGTGCAGCAGGATCGGGTAGAGCCCGGCGGCGACCGCACCCATCAGCAGGGCGATCATCGTGGCCGACGCCAGGAACGCCTGGAGGTACTGCTGGGCCCGGATGAAGCGCCAGCCCACGACGGCGGCGACGAGGGCCAGCACCGGGAACACGGCGATCCAGATCCGGTCGCTGTAGTTGGTGGTGATCGGCGTGTCGAGCAGCAGGGTCCAGCCGATGGTGGCCGTCATCAGCACGAAGAAGGCGACCATCAGCTTGGGGATCAACCGGGTGACGCGCTCGAGGATCGGGTCCTCGACCTTGAGGGTGAGGAAGATGCCGCCGTGCAGGGAGAGCATCACCACGCCGGTGACGCCGAGCGCCAGCGAGTAGGGGTTCAGCAGGTCGAGCAGGTTGAGGCTCATGTTGCCCTGGGCGTCGATCGGCAGGCCCCGGATGACGTTGCCGAGGGCCACGCCGAGCAGCAGCGTGATGCCGAACGACGAGGCGAAGAAGAACCAGTCGAAGGTCGAGCGCCAGCGGGCGCTCTCCCGCTGCGAGCGGAACTCGACGGCCACGGTGCGGGTGATGAGCACCAGCAGCACGAGCATCATCGCCATGTAGAAGCCGCTGAACAGCGACGCATACACCAGCGGGAACGCGGCGAACAGGGCGCCGCCGCCGAGCACGAGCCACACCTCGTTGCCGTCCCACACCGGGCCGATGCTGTTCAGCACCACCCGCCGCTCACGGTCGTCCTTGGCGACGAACGGCGAGAGGATGCCGACGCCGAGGTCGAAGCCGTCGAGGATGACGTAGCCGCCGATGATGACGACGTAGAGGACGAACCAGGTCGTGTTGAGCCACATGGTCAGACCTCGGCCTTCTCGCGGGAGTGGGCGCGGGGCCTGCGGCTGAAGATCTCACCGAAGGAGTCGGGCAACGACTCGTGCTCGTCCTCGTCGGGCATGTCGGGCAGGCCCGCCTTGATCTTCTTGTTCAGCAGGATCAGGAACGTCACCAGCAGCACGGCGTAGAGCAGCACGAACATGCCGAGCGACGTGGCCACCTGGGAGAACGTGACGTTGGGGCTCTGGGCGCCGTCGGTGCGCAGCAGGTTCCAGACGATCCAGGGTTGGCGCCCGAACTCGGCGGTCCACCAGCCCGACAGCGTCGCGAGCTGGGTGAGCACGATCGACGCCACCAGCACCCGCAGCATCCAGCGCTTGTCCCAGAGCTTGCGCTTCCACCACCACAGCCCGCTGGCCACCACGCCGATCAGGATGAACAGCATCCCGAGGTTGATCATCACGTGGTACACGTGGAAGACGACGTTCACGTTGGACCAGTCGTCCTGCGGGAACGACGTGAGGCCCTGCACCGTGGTCGAGGGGCTCTTGCCCACCAGGATGCTGAGCATGCAGGGGATCTGCAGGCCCTTGGTGGTGTCGGTGCCGGTGTTGGTGATGCCGAAGATCGTCATCGGCACGCAGTCGCCCGTGTAGTAGACGCCCTCCATGGCGGCCAGCTTCTCGGGCTGGTTGGTGGCGACCTCGGTGGCCATGTTGGCGCCGAAGACCGTGACCTGGAGGATGGCGAGCACGGTGAAGATCGGCAGGGCGACGCGGATCATCGTCTTGGCCTGCTCGACGAAGCGCTTCTTCAGCAGGTAGTAGGCCGCCACGCTCAGCACGAGCGACGCGCCGACCATCCACGACGCCACCAGGGTGTGCCAGATGCGGGGGCCGAACGAGGGCGTGAACACGACCTCGCGGAAGCTGGTCATGAACGCCTGGTCGCCCTGGCCGACGTCCTTGATCTCGTAGCCGCCGGGCGTCTGCATCCACGAGTTGGCCATCACGATCCAGGTGGCGCTGAACGTGGCGCCGACGACGACCATGGTGGTGGCGAAGAGCCACAGGCGGTTGCCGAGGCGGCTGCCACCGAAGAGCATCAGCCCCAGGAACCCGCCCTCGAGCATGAAGGCGAAGATGCCCTCGGCCGCCAGCAGGCTGCCGAAGATGTTGCCCACGAAGCGGGAGTAGACCGACCAGTTCGTGCCGAACTGGAACTCCTGGACGATGCCGCTGGCGATGCCCATGGCGAAGACGAGGCCGTAGATCTTCGTCCAGAAGAGCGAGAGCTGGCGCCACTTCGGGTCCTTCGTGCGCACCGACTGCACGCCGAAGATGATCAGGATCAGCCCCAGCCCCAACGACATCGGCGGGAAGATGAAGTGGAAGCTGATGGTGAGGCCGAACTGGATCCGGTGGAGGAGCTCGGTGTCCATGTGATCCGCCTCGTCGCTCGGGGACCTTCGCACAGTACCTGTCTGCCCCTGCGCCGAAACGGTTCCCCCGACCCCCTGTGACATGGGCCAATGGCCCCTCCTCGCGTCGCCCGGACGCGGGTCGGGCCATCCCCCTCGGGTCAGCTCACCACCGTCAGACTCGTGACATGGCGGACGACGACGACACCCAGAGCTGGGCCATCGACAGGGCAGCCGACGAGCTGGTGGCGGTGCGCACCGGCGCCGTGGTGCTCAAGGTGGTGGCGGCCATCGCCTTCGGGCTCTGGATCCTGGCCATCGTCGTGAACTTCTGGAACTGGTGGCAGCTCTCCGACCCGGGCTCCTCCGTCACGTCGCTGGGCATCACCACCGGGGCGATGGACAACGAACGGATCCTGCAGGTGCTGG
Organism: uncultured Actinomycetes bacterium; assembly: GCA_945957335.1. Taxonomy (GTDB): domain Bacteria; phylum Actinomycetota; class Acidimicrobiia; order Acidimicrobiales; family Acidimicrobilacustridaceae; genus CAMFLJ01. The sequence continues at coordinate 7,723 of CAMFLJ010000082.1, forward strand.
CGACGACGCTGCAGAGCACCTAGGGCTACCTGATCGCCGCGGTGCTCGCCTACACCGGCTCGATGCTGCTGCACGCCCAGCGGATGCGCGTCATGGTCGACGCCGCCTCGGCCACCGACGACTGACCCGTCGTCGGGCCGTCTGGACCGACGAGGACCCGGGCGCGCCTCACCGGCCCACGTCGTCGGGCATGACCTGACGACGTGAGCCGGTGAGCGACGGGGTCAGTCCTCCGCGAGGATGCCGTAGAGCTTCTTGCGGGCGTCGTTCACGATGCCCACCGCACGGGTGCGCTGGTCCTCGGTGCCGGCCGCCGCGATCTGGCGGAACGCCAGGGCGAGCTGGCCGAAGGCGTCGCGCAGCTCCTTGAGGCGGGGGTCGGCGCCGCGGGTGACCTGCTCCCACGGCGGGGTGTCGCCCTGCTCGGCGGCCTTGGCCCGGCCCTCGTCGGTGAGGGTGAAGCGGCGCTTGCCGTCGCTCTCCTCGCCGGAGACGAGGCCCTCCTCCTCGAGCATCTGGAGCGTGGGGTAGACCGAGCCGGGGCTGGGCTTCCACATGCCGTCGGTGCGCTCGGCGAGCTCACCGATGATCTCGTAGCCGTGCATGGGCCGCTCGGCGAGCAGCACCAGGACGGCGGCGCGGACGTCGCCCTTGCGGGCCCGGCCCCGGCCGCGGGGGCCACGGCCGCCGAAGCCGCCGCGGGGACCACCCCACGGCGGGCCCCAGCCGCCCTCGTCGTAGGCGCCGCGGGCGAAGGGCCCGGGCCGGCCGTCGGGGCGGTGGCCCCGCTGGCGCTGGTCGCGACCCTCGGCGGGGTCGGTGTGGTGGTGGTGATGGTGGTGATGTCGTGCGTCCATCGGACGCCTCCTCGTGGTTCGGGGCCGGGCCGGCGCCGCAGGGGTGGATCGGAGGTGCGGCACCTCGGTCGTCCGGCCATCTCGTTCGGTTGACGAACATCACGATATATCGGAACTGTTCGAACGACAACCCCTCTCCGCCGGATTCCTCCGTCCGGTGTCATCCGCGGGCCGTCGCCACGGGGGCGCGAGACTCCGGCGATGGCCGACGCGCCCGAGCCACCGCTGGCCGCCGAACCCACCGGCCGCACCGGCACGGCGGGCGACGACGACGCCGGAGCCGCCGCGACCCGGCCCCGCCTGGTGGTCGAGCTGAGCACCGTCACCGTGATGACGATCCTCGCCGCGCTCACCGTGCTGATCCTGCTGTCCTGGCTCGTGCGGTCGGCCCCCGAGGCCATGACGCTCATCGCCATCGGCGCCTTCGCCGGCCTCGCCCTCGACCCGGTCGTCACCGCCACCCGACGGGCCCTCCACCTCAACCGGGGCTGGGCCGCGGCACTGGTCCTGCTCGTGCTGAGCGTGCTGGTCGTGGCGTTCCTGGCCATCGTCGGCCCCCAGCTCGCCAAGCAGACCACCGAGCTGCCCGACCAGATCCCGAAGGTGACCGACTCGCTGGTCGACCTGCCCCTCATCGGGCGCACGCTCGCCGACAACGACGTGCCGGCCAAGATCCAGGACTGGCTGGGCACCCTGCCCGAGCGCGTGGCCGGCCCCAACTCCGACGTCGCCGACTGGGCCCAGTCGATCAGCGCCGGCGTCATCAAGGCGTTCCTGGCACTGGCCGTGATGGTGGGCCTGGTGCTCGACGGGCCCCTGCTGGTCGAGCGGGTCCGGTCCCTGATCCCGGCCGAGAACAGACCGCGCGCCGACGAGGTCGGGCGGGTGGCCTATGCCGTCATCGCCAGGTACTTCGTCGGCAACGTGTTCCTGTCGGTGCTGCACGGCGTGTGGGTGGCGATCTGGGGCATCGCCCTCGGCGTGCCCCTCACCCCGTTCCTCGCGGTGTGGGCCGCGGTCACCTCGCTCGTCCCCCAGATCGGTGGCGCGCTGGGCTTCGTGGTGATCGTGGCCGTCTCGCTCACCCAGGGCGTGGGCGTCGCCATCGTCATGGGCGTGGCCTTCGGCGTCTACATGACCTTCGACAACAACGTGCTGCTGCCCGTCTTCGTCGGGCGCGCCGTCGACGTCTCCGCGCCGGTCACCATGCTCGGCGCCATCGGCGGCTTCGCCGTCGCCGGGGTGGCCGGCTCGCTCCTCGCCATCCCGATCATCGGTGCCGGCAAGGCCGTCGCCATGTCGATGCGCGGCGAGCTGCTGCCGTCGCAGACCACGCCGGAGCTGAACCTACGGGAACGGTGGCAACGCGTCCGGGTCCGCTTCCAGCGCCACCGCGGGCAGGACGGCTAGGCCCGGATCGGGCTGCGAGCCGTCGCGGATCGCCATCCCCTCCTCGATCACCGCCACCAGGAAGATCATGGCCACCGTGGCGATCAGCACGCCCCGCAGGCCCTCGACCTCCCACCCCACCAGCGTGGCGACGACCAGCAGCAACGAGCGCACCGCCACCGAGCGGCGCTCGATGCGCTGCTGCACGTAGATCACGTCGAGGGCCTGGAGCACCACCGAGAGCACCACGATCGGGCCGACCAGGTCCGGCCAGCGCAGCGCGCCCGCCAGGGCGAAGATCACGCCACCGACGAAGAGGCCGATGCACGGGTAGAGGCTGAGGAACGCCACGGTGAGGCCGAGCACCGTGGGCACCCGCAGGTCCAGCGAGGCGGCGGCCACGAAGGTGAGGCCGAACAGGGCCGCGGCCCGCAGCAGCATCAGCCCGACGTAGCGGGTGCTGCGCGTGTGGGCGACCGAGATGACCTGCTGCATGCGGGCCCGGGTCACCGGCGACGGGAAGAGGCGGATGAACGCCTGCACGAACGGCGGCCCGGCGGCCAGCATCATCACCGCGAACAGCCAGATGATGAAGATCTCGCTGGCACCCGACGCCAGGGTGGGGGCGAGCTCGGAGAGCCGCGAGGCGTCGAGCGACACGTCCTCGCGCAGGGTCTTGGTGACCTCCGAGGCGCGCTGCTGGAGGTCGAGCCGGTCGGCGAGGTCGCTGTAGCGGGGCGTCGACTCGATGCGGGTGACGCTCTCGTCGATGGCGTCGGCCACCCGGTCGGTCTGGCGGTCGACCTCGTCGACGGCGCGGTAGCCGATGAGGCCGACCGCGCCGGCGGCCACGAGCGACACGAGGAGGATCGCGAGCCAGCGCGGCACCCAGCGGCTCAGGTAGCCGACGAGGGGCAGGGTGAGCGCGGCGCCGACCACACCGAGGCCGAAGAGCACCAGTGAGCCGCGGGCCCGGGCCAGCACGGCGAGGGCGATCAGCCAGGCCGCCACCAGCACGACCGCTCGCGCCACCGACCCGGGGGTGAGCACGAGGCGGGGCACGCCGACCGGTTGGGCCACGTCGGCCGACGGTAGTGCCGAGGCCTTCCGGGGTCGGGGACGCTCGGAGGGGCGATCGACAGGCCGGGCGGGCGGCCGACCAGGGGGTCGGTCAGGGGCCGGCGACGATGCGCACCGAGGCGTCGCCGAGGGCCACGACGTCGCCCTCGCGGAGCTGGCGGCCCCGCCGGGTCTCGGGCTCGCCGTTCACCGACACCTCGCCGCCGGCGAGCAGGAACTTGGCGTCCGAGCCGCTGTCGACCAGGTTCGCCAGCTTCAGCAGCTGGCCCAGCCGGATCGTGTCGGTGCTGATGGCGACGTCGTCCACCGGGCCATCCTCCCCCATGCGGGCGCGCGCGGACGAGGCCGGGACGGGTAGGGACCCTGGACCCCCTACCGGAAGGACGCCAGATGAACGACACCGAGACCCGGGAGAGCTCGGAGAGGTTGCATGCGCTGATCAGCGGCATCCGGGTGGCGATGCTCACCACCGAGGCGCCCACCGGCGCCCTCCAGGCCCGGCCCCTCACCGTGCAGAAGATCGACGGGGACGCCGTGTGGTTCCTGGTCGACGCCCAGGCCGAGTGGGCCGGCGACCGCCTCGACACGGTGAACCTGTCGTTCGTCGACGGCGACACGTGGGTGTCGGTGTCGGGCGCGGCGACGCTGATCCGCGACCCGAACGTGCTCGACGAGCTGGGCGACCCGGTGAGCGACAGCTGGTTCGACAGCGGCTCGCGCCCCGCCGCCCTGCGCGTGGAGGTCGACCGGGCCGACTACTGGGACGGCCCGGGGAAGCTCGTGCAGCTGCTCCACCTGGGCAAGGCCGCGGTCACCCACGAGCGCCCGGACATGGGTGAGCGGGGCGTGATCGAGCCCTAGCCCGCCGAGACCCCGACCGGGCTGGCGGCTCAGGCCACCTGGACGACGGTGGAGCCTCGGCCGTCGGGCCGGGGCTGCACGTCGATGCCCGTGGGCAGCTGCTGCTTCATGGCGTCGACGTGGGTGATCACGCCGACCATGCGGCCCGACGAGTGGATCTGGTGGAGAGCGTCGACCGCCTGGTCGAGGGCCGACGGGTCGAGCGAGCCGAAGCCCTCGTCGACGAAGAGGGCCTCGAACCGGCGACCCGAGCCCACCCCGCCCAGGCTGACGACGTCGGCGAGGCCGAGGGCGAGGGCGAGGGAGGCCTGGAACTGCTCGCCACCCGAGAGGGTGGCGGGCGTGCGGGCCCGGCCGGTGTGGCTGTCGAGCACCGAGAGGTCGAGGCCGGCCTGCTTGGCCTTGTGGCCGGCGTCGTCGGTGCGGCGCAGCTGGTAGCGGCCGCTGGTCATGCGGGCGAGGTGGACGTTGGCGGCGTCGGTGACGCGGTCGAGCTCACCGGCCAGCACCCAGGTCTCGAGGCTGATGCGACCCGGTCCCTGACCGTCGCAGAGGCTGGCGACGCGCTCGGCCCGCTCGCGCAGGTCGCGCAGGCCGGTGTTGAGGTCGTCGACCCGGCGGGCCTCGGCGATGGCCTTCTGGGCCAGCGCTCCACGCTCGAGGAGGCGTTCGACCCGGGCGCGCTCGAGGTCGTCGCGACCGCGCAGCTCGGCGGCGGTGCGCTCGAGGGCGTCGGCGTCGGGCCGCTCGACCGGCAGCTCGACCCCGGCGAGGGTGTCGAGCCCGCCGCGGACCTCGGCCACGGCGTGGTCGTGGGCGGCGATGCGCTGGTCGAGGCCGTCGAGCTCGGTGGCGGGCAGGGCGGCGGCGCGGGCCGCGTCGAGGTCGGCCAGCCCCGAGGCGGCGAGGGCCTCGTCGAGCCCGGCGGTGGCCTGGTCGAGCGCACCCGAGGCGGCGGTGGCGGCGGCGAGAGCGGCGCGGCAGGCCTCGAC
>CAMFLJ010000083.1 GCA_945957335.1 uncultured Actinomycetes bacterium
CCTCGGCACCGGCGGACGCGTCCGCCGCGGAGCTGGTGGTCGACCCGTCACCGGGCACGGTGGCGGCGGCGTCACCTGCCGCCGCATCGGCTGCGACGGTCGTGGTGGTGGCGAGGCCCGAGAGGTCGGGCAGGACCGGGAGGCCGCCCGACGACGACCCCCCGCCGGAACCGGAACCGCTGCCACCGCCACCGGTGCCGCCACCGCCCGAGGGCGGGGCCGCGGTGGGCGGCGGGGCCAGGGCGGGGAACAGCGAGGACGTCGGCGAGATGCGCGGCTTGGGGGCATCGCCGTCGGCCGAGCCGGTGGTGTAGCGCCAGCCCATGATCTCGCCGTCGACCATGCGCCGGACGAACGGGTTGTCGTGGCCGTACGACCACACGCCCCCGGAGCCGTTGAAGTAGGCCCAGTACGCGTAGGCGCCTCCGCTGTTCACCGGGCATCCGGAGCCGGGGAACCCGTCGAGCCCGCAGAGCAGGCCGCTGTCGGCGTAGCGCGGCGAGGGCAGCCCCAGCTCCGAGGCGCGCTGGGCCAGGATCTTCGAGCCCGAGGTGCCGGCCGCCACCACGAGGCAGGTGGCGGCCGGGGCACGGGGACCCGTCTCCCCCGGGTCGACGACGATCACGACCCGGATCTGCCCGCCGGCCAACGGGCCCGAGCACGACGTGGCCGCCGACGCGGGGCCGGCCGTGACCGTGCCCACCGCGGCCGTCGCCACCAGCGCGAGCGCCATGACGACCATCGCGACGAGCGCCGAGGCCCACCCGGTGACCCGCCGAGGCGCGGCCCGGCCCGGCACGGGCTCGGTGCGGCGGAGGCGGGTGAGGCGCACGGGTCTGGTCCTTCCGGACGGGCGGCGTGCCCACCCCACCGAAGGACTGCCCTCGGCCGACCGGGCCCCACCTCCCGCAGTCCGACGACGGGTGAATGGCGGAGCATCCCCCCGTCCCGGGCAGTCCGGCTCGTGGCCCCCCGAGGCGTGGGCCGGACGGCCCCTGCGACGATCGGCCACCTACGGTTGCGGGTCAGCGCCGGACTTCGACCGGCTTCCCCCGCGACGGTGGGTGTGCGTTGTGCCGCCCACCGAACCACACCCCGTCGCGGGCGTCAACCACACCGCCCGGCCACCCCTCCCCTGTGGCTCGATCCGCGCCCCTCCAGGGGCGCGAGGCGAGCCACGGACCGACCCCTGGCTCGATCCGCGCCCCTCCGGGGGCGCGATCCGAGCCATGGGGTGGAGGCGGACGGGACGTGACGTGCGACCCCGGACCCCCTCGGCCCCTCCGCCCGCCCGTATCCTCGGGAACGTGATCGACCTCCCGCTGGAACGGCTCGCCGCCCCTGTCACCGCGCCGGTGAACGCAGTGGGCACCGCGGTCGGCTCCGCGGTCGATGCCGCCGGGTCCGCGGTGGGCTCGGCCGTCGACGCCGCCGTCACCGGTGTGCGCAGCCAGCTCGGCAAGGGCGTGCGCCGCATGGTGGCCGGCGACCAGCCACCGGTGCGCGACCTCACCGCTCCCGTCGAGGGCGATCCCGGCCTGTTCGGCCCCGACAGCGTCACCTGGCGGGTCCACGCCGACGCCTCGATGTTCGTCGGTGGCCTGCGGGCCCTGCTGCTCCAGATGCTCCACCCGCTGGCCATGGCCGGCGTGGCCGAGCACTCCGACTACCGCCGCCACCCCGACCGTCGCCTGGCCCGAACCGCGCTCTACGTCGCCACCACCACCTACGGCACCACGGCCCAGGCCGAGGAGGCCATCGACATGGTGCGCCGGGTGCACCGCAGCGTCGTGGGCACCGCACCCGACGGCCGGCCCTACTCGGCCTCCGACCCGCACCTGGTGGCGTGGGTGCACCACGCCGAGGTCGACAGCTTCCTGCGGGCCTACCAGCGCTACGGCGCCGAGCCGCTCTCGGCCGTCGAGGCCGACCGCTACGTCGCCGAGATGGCGGTGCTGTGCGAGAAGCTCGGCGGCGAGCCCCCGGCCCGATCGGTCGCCGAGCTGCGCGCCTACTTCAGCTCGGTCCGCCCGGAGCTCCACGCCGGCTCCCAGGCCCACGACGCCGCCCGGTGGCTGATGGTGCCGCCCCTCCCGCTCGCCGCTCGCCCCGCCTACGCGGTGATCGCCCCCGCGGCGGTGGGCCTGCTCCCGGGATGGGCCCAGCGCGAGCTGTGGCTGCCGCTGCTGCCCGGTGTCGACCCGGTGGTCGTGCGACCGGCGGCCCGGGTGCTGCTGCGAACCCTCTCGTGGGCGGTCACCGGCTCGTTCGCCGACGAGCGGCGCGCCGCCTGACCCACTCGGCCGGGCCTCGGCGGCGGTGGCTCAGCCGACGAGCAGCAGGGCGAGGATGACGAGGACGGCCACCGCCACCAGGGCGATGGCGGCCTCGAGCGGGCGGACCCACGCCGGGCGCACGCTCTCGGGCACGAGCTCGTCGTCGGTGCCGACCGCGGTGTCGGTGGCCGCATCGGCGGGATCGGCCGGGGGCGTCGGCGCCACGGCGAGCCACGCCTCGAAGGCGGCGTCGGTGCGGTCGCTGGCCGCGGCCCCACCGGCGGGGGCCGTCGACGCGAGCCCCGGCGCGGCATCCTGGAGGTCCGGCGCCTCGACGTCGGGGAGCACGAAGGCGGCGGGCGCAGCCGCGACCTCGGGCTCGGCGACCACCCGCTCGACCAGCACCTCCGGCTCGGACTCGACGACCGGCTCGACCACGGTGGCGGCGGCCGTGACGGGGCCGGGCAGCTCCGGGATCTCGACCGCCTCGGGCTCGGCGACCACCGGCTCGACGGCGGCGACGGGGACCGGCTCGGCGGCGACCTCGTCGTCGGCCACCACGAGGGCCTCGGCCACCACCGGCGGAGCCGCCTCGGTGAGGTCGAGGACGCTGTCGGGCACGACCAGCTCGTCGACGGCGTCGGCCCGGTCGACCAGCACGGTGGCGAGCTCGCCGCGGGCCTCGTTCAGGATGGCCTGGGCGCGGGCCCGGGCCTCGGCGATGACCGCCTCGGCCTCGGTGTCGGACGCGGCGGCGGCCTCGGCGATCTCGGCCCGGCCGGTGACGTAGAGCGACGCCACCATGCGCTCGACGAGCTCCTCGGCCCGCTCGACGAACGGGTCGTAGCCCGAGCCTCCGGCGGCGCGGGCCGCCTCGACCTGGTGGATGCGGGCCTCGAGGCCCTCGAGCTCGGCCTGGAGCCGGCAGATCTCGAGGTGCAGCGCCAGCTCGCGCGGGTCGGTGGGCGCGGCGGGCACCGCTGCGGCGGCCGCGCCGATCGGGGTCATGGCGCGGCGGGGTCGGCGGCGAGGACGGCGTCGGAGCGGCCGAGGTCGATCACGGCGTCGTCGCGGACGTCGACGGTGACCTCGGGGCCGGCGGCGGCCGCGGCGCCCACGGGCTCCCGGCGGAGCCGGTCGGCCACGTCGAGCAGGACGCGGGCCTCGCCCTCGGCGTCGATCACGATCGTGGTGGCCTGGCGGCGGGCGGCGTCGAGGCGCTCGGCGGACAGGCGCTGCGACTCGGTGCGCTCCCGGTCGAGGACCTCCTGGGCCTCGGCGACCCGGGCGCTGAACCAGTGGACGAGCTGGTCGTCGGCGGCGGGGGTGCGGGCCTCGAGGATGTCGAGGGTCTCACGGGCGGCGGCGACGCGGGCCGACAGGTGGCGGTGCAGGAGATCGGTGCGCAGCACGGCGCCGGAGGACGAGGGCGGGGCCGCCACGGCTGCCGCGCCGGGCACGGTGGCGCCGGCCGGACCGGCGGTCGGGGTGCCTGCGGACGCCGTCTCCCGGGAGATCATGAGCCGGGATGCTACCGGACCCGCCCCGGCCGGTCCCAGACCCCTTCCCGGGGGCGGGCCGACCCGTCGGGATCAGACGCCGTAGCCGCCGTCGACGTCGAGCATCTGGCCGCTGATGAAGTCGGCCCGCTCGGACGCCAGGAAGCACACGGCTTCGGCGATGTCGACGGCGTCACCGAACTTGCGGAGGGGGATGTTGCGCATGGTGACCTCGAGGGCGGCGTCGTCGAGGTCGCCCGACGCCATGAGGCGGGCGGCCATGCCGTCGGTGAGCATGCCCGGCCCGACGCAGTTGGCCCGCACGCCGAAGCGGCCCTCCTCGGCGGCGATGGCCCGGATCACGGCCTCGACGGCGCCCTTGGTGCCCGACGACAGGCCGTCGCGCACCGGGTAGCGGCGGGTGGCGGCGGTGGTGACGGCCACGATGCTGCCGTGGGCCTCGCGCAGCGCCGGGAGGGCGGGCTGGACGAGGTTGAAGAAGGCCACGGCCTCGCCCTCGATCTGGGCCCGGTACTCCGACGGCTGCACCTTCGAGAGGTGCACCTGGGGCACGTGGGGGCCGGCGGCGTGGACCAGGGTGTGGAGCCCACCGAAGCGCTCGACGGTGGCGGCCACGAGCGCGCCGGCCGCGGCCTCGTCGGCCAGGTCGACGGCCGTGGCCGAGACCTCCGCGCCGAGCGCCCGCAGCTCGGCCTCGAGCTCGGCCGCCGCGGTGGCGTTGGCGCGGTAGGTGAAGGCCACGTCGCTGCCCCGCTCGGCGAGCATCCGGCAGATGGCGGCGCCGATGCCACCGGTGCCGCCGGTGACCAGTGCCGCGCCGCTGCGTCCCCCGAAGTCGTCCACCCGTTCACTCCTGCGTCGTCCGAGCCGGCGGCCGACGCCGGCACGGACGGTCTAGCCGCCGCCCGTCGCTGCGGCCAGACTCGACCCATGGCCGACCCCGCCCCCGTGCGCCTGTGCTTCGTGTGCCTCGGCAACATCTGCCGCTCGCCCACTGCCGAGGGGGTCATGGCGGCGCTGGTCGACGAGGCCGGCCTCACCGGCCGGATCGTGGTCGACAGCGCCGGCACCGGCGACTGGCACCGCGGCGAGCTGCCCGACGAGCGGGCCCGGGCCGAGGCGCGCCGACGGGGCGTCGAGCTCACGTCGCGGGCCACCACGTTCCGGGCCGGCGACGCCCACGCCTACGACCTGGTGCTGGCGATGGACCGCTCGAACCTGGCCGACCTGCTCGACCGCACGCCCGAGCCGGCGCTGCGGGAGCGCATCCACCTGCTGCGCGAGTTCGACCCGGCCCTGACCCCCGACGACCGGTGGGGCGGCGAGGTGCCCGACCCGTGGGCCGGCGGCGAGCAGGGCTTCGTGGTGGTCTACGACCTGATCGAGGCGGCGTGCCGGGGTCTGCTCGCCCACGTCCGGGAGACGCTGCCCGCTCCCGAAGACGGCTGAGGGGGGCCGGGCCATTCGGCCCCTTCTCGAGTTATCCACAGGCCGGAGTGGCGTAGGTCACGTAGAGTGGCGGCATGGCCGACGAGGGCGACGCCGTGACGGTGCGAGCCGTCTCCTCGCGCCCGACGAGACGGTGGTGGCTCGTCCTCGCCGCCGCAGCCGCACTGGTGCTGGCCAGCATCGCCGTGCCCGACCCGTGGGACGACGTGATCCTCGTGGCCGGGAGCGCCCTCGGCGCCGTGGTCGGCACCGTGGGGTTCGTCCGCAACCGACCCGCGGCCCGGTGGGGCTGGGGGATCATGGTCGCCACCCTCTGGACCGGGACGCTCGACATGGTCCTGTGGCGGGCCTCCTCCGACCACCCGGTCCACGGCGGCGAGGGCCCCATGGCGATCCTCGCGGCGGCGGTCGGGGTCGTCGGCTTCACGATGATCTTCGTGGCCCTCCTGGCGCTGTCGTCGGCCGGGCAGCGCAGCCTCCGGCGCAAGGCGCTCTTCGTCGACACCTCGATCGTCCTGGTGGCCACCGGGTTCGTCGCCTTCGAGCTCGTCACCGTGTGGATGACCGACCCGTACAACCCCCGGGGCGCCTGGTCGGGGGTGGCGTTCGTGGTGCTCAGCGTGGCCGTCTGCTTCGCCGCCCTCCCGATCGTGCGCAGCCGACTCGGGCGTCCGTCGGTGCTCTTCGTCGGCTCCAGCGTCGGCTTCCTCCTCGCCGCGGCAGTGGCCTTCACCGCCGCGCACGCCGACGCCACGAACGAGTGGCCCTGGCTGCTCCTCCTCGGGCTCTCGCTGGTGGCCGGCGCGGCCGCCCAGCTCCACCCCTCCATGCGCGTGGTCGGCACCGAGCCGCGGAAGGTCGAGAAGCCGCTCGACGCCCGCCAGCTCGCGGTCGGAGGTCTCGCCCTCCTCCTGCCCGCCGTCATCATCGGAGCCGCCGACCTGCTCTCCGACAAGAAGGTCGGCTCCCCCGCGGCCCTGGCGGTGTACCTGGTGGGCATGGCGGTGCTGATCCGGGCCCGCACCCGGCTGCTGGTCACCGAGGGACGCCGCAGCGACGAGCGGTTCCGGCAGTACTTCTCGCTGCCACTCATCGGCATGCTGATCAGCTCTCCCGACGGCCGGGCCGTCGACGTCAACGACCGGCTCTGCGAGATCCTGGGCCGCGACCGGGTCGAGCTGATCGGCCAGCGCACGGGCGACCTCGTCGACCCCCACGACCTCGCCGCCAACTACGACGAGCTGGTCCGGCTGAGCCGGGGCGAGATCAGCTCGGTCGTGAGCGAGCGCCGCTACGTGCGCCCCGACGGCACCGAGGTCTACGCCCGCTGCACCGACCACGTCGTCACCGACGAGGACGGCAAGGTCGAGTACATCCTCAGCCTGATCGACGACATCACCGAGGCCCACGAGGCCGAGCGCCGGTTGGAGGAGCACCTCGCGCTCCAGGACGTGGTGCTCCAGGTCGCCGAGCGCTTCGTGAACATCGAGGCCCACGAGGTCGACGGGGCCATCGACGGGGCCCTGGCCGAGCTGGGCCGCCAGTGCCGGGCCGACACCGCGATCCTCGTCGAGCGCCACGACGGGGTCGTCCGCCTCACCCACCGGTGGCGAGCCGACGCCAGCCCGCTGCCCGAGGGGACGACCGCCGGCACCGAGGCGGTGTTCAACACCATGGGCCTGATGGAGCAGCTGGCCGCCCACGGGGCCGTCGTGATCGACGCGGTGGGCGACGTCGAGGGCCCGCTGCCGGCCGGCGCGGCGATCATGCGGGACCGCGGCGTCGACGGCTTCGTGGTGCTGCCGCTCATGGCCGAGGACGTCCTGCTCGGGGCCATCTGCCTCACCCGGCACCGCACCGGCGCACGCTGGAGCCAGGACATGGTCGAGCTCCTGCGGCTCGTCGCCGAGGTGTTCGCCCAGACCCTCATCGGCCGGCGCACCGCGTCGGCGCTCGCCGAGAGCGAGGCCCGCAACCGCTCGGTGGTCGAGGCGGCCGCCGACGGCATCGTCACCGTCGACCACCGCGGCAACATCCGCACCTTCAACCCGGCTGCCGAGATCCTCACCGGGTGGATGGCCGCCGAGGTCGTGGGGCGCCCCGCCGAGCTGCTCGTGCCCGACGCCGGACGCCGGGTGATCGCCGAGTTCCTGCGCGAGAGCCCCGGCACCGGTCCCGGGGCGGCCACGGGCAGCGAGAAGATCGAGATCGACGGCCTGCGCCGCGACGGCACCCGCTTCCCCCTCGAGCTCACGGTCAGCCCCGTCGACCTGCCCGACGGGCGGGGCATGACCGTCATCGCCCGCGACGTCTCCGACCGCAAGCGCCTCGAGGCCCAGCTCACCCACCAGGCCCTGCACGACCCTCTCACCGGCCTGGCCAACCGCACCCTGCTGCTCGACCGGATGGGCACCGCCCTGCGGCGCGCCCAGCGCACCGGCGCCTACCCGGTGGTGCTGTTCATCGACCTCGACCGCTTCAAGGTCATCAACGACAGCCTCGGCCACCACGTGGGCGACGAGCTGCTCGTCGTCATCGCCCGCCGCCTCGAGGCCGAGCTGCGGGCCGGCGACACCGCGGCCCGCCTCGGCGGCGACGAGTTCGTCGCCCTGTGCGAGGGCATCGGCGGCACCGAGCAGGCCGAGGCCCTGGCCGAGCGGATCCTGGCCGCCGTGAGCCTGCCCGTGGAGCTCAACCGGGCCACCCCCGTGGTGACCGCCAGCATCGGCATCGTGCGGGCCGAGCCCGGCGCCACCCCCGAGACGCTGCTGCGCGACGCCGACGCGTCGATGTACCGGGCCAAGGAGCACGGCCGCAACCGCACGCACCACTTCGACGAGAGCGTCCACGGCGCCGCCATCGAGCGCCTCCAGCTCGAGGCCGGCCTGCGCCAGGCCCTCACCCGCGGGGAGCTGCGCCTCTACCTCCAGCCCCAGTACGCGGTGGGCGACCTGCACCCCATCGGCGCCGAGGCGCTGCTGCGGTGGGACCGCCCGGGCGAGGGCATCCTCGCCCCCGACCGCTTCCTCGCCATCGCCGAGGAGATCGGCCTCGACGTCGACATCGACCGGTGGGTGCTGCTCGAGGGCTGCCGCCACGCCCGGCGGTGCGTCGAGCGCAACCCCGACTTCGTGGTGTGGGTGAACCTCTCGGCCCGGCTGCTCGCCGACCCGGTCCTGCCCGGGCTCGTGTTCGACGCGCTGGCCGCCACCGGCCTGCCGGCCACCAACCTCGGCATCGAGGTCACCGAGCGGGCCCTCGTCCGCGACCTCGACGTGGCCGCCACCAGCCTCGACGAGCTGCGCACCGCCGGCGTCGGCATCGCCATCGACGACTTCGGCACCGGCTTCTCGTCGCTGTCGTGGCTCGAGCGCCTGCCTCTCGACGTGCTCAAGATCGACCGCAGCTTCATCAACGGCCTCGGCGCCAGCCACGACGACACCATCATCGTGCGCTCGGTCATCGCCATGGCCCACAGCCTCGGCCTGGCCGCGCTGGCCGAGGGCGTCGAGACGGTGGAGCAGCTCACCCGCCTGCGCGAGCTCGGCTGCGACGAGTTCCAGGGCTTCCTCGCCGCCCGGCCGGTGCCGGTCGACCAGGTCGCCCCCGAGCAGCCCGCCCGGCTGGTCGCCACCAGCCGCTGAGCCGCCGAGCCGCGGGGCTCAGGCCGCGGGGCAGGCCTCCAGGCCGGTGGCGTAGAGCGCGGCGAGCACCTTCTCGCCCCGGGCCGTGGGGTGCACGGTGTCGTAGAGGAGGGCGTCCGGGGCCGTGCCGTTGACGTCCTCGTCGGAGCGCAGGGCGGCGTCCCAGTCGAGCACGGTGATGCGGGGGTCGGCGGCGGCGAGCGAGCGCAGGCCGTCGTTGTAGGCGGCCGCCTCGGTGGCGTAGGAGCGGCCGTTGATCTCGATGCCCTCGCCGACGGTGACGACGTGGAGGCACGCCGCGTCGGGGAACAGGGCGAGCAGGTCGCGCATCCGGGCCAGCGACTCGGCCGGGTCGAGCAGCAGCGTGACGTCGTTGGTGCCGAGGTTGACCACGACCTGCCGCGGGTCGTCGGCGGCCGCCCGCTCGGCGGCCGGGAGCCGCTGGGCCACGGTGGCACCCGACTGCCCGTCGACCACCACCGCCCACCGGTCACCGAGCCGGTCCTCGAGGGTCGACCCGCTCAGCTCGGTGATCGAGTCACCGAGGAGCACCACCCGCTCGGTGGGCTCGGGCCGGCTCGGCCCCGACGAGCGGGTGGCCAGCACGACGGTGGTGCCGAGCACGATCGACGACACGACGCCGAACAGCACGGCGATCAGCCACAGCCGCCGGGGGCCGACGTCGCCGGGGCTGGGGGTGCCGGAGGCGCCGGGGGTGGCCACGGGGGCAACCTAACCGGGCGCAGGCCACCGGTAGCATCCGGTGCGACGTGTCCGCCGCCCACCCCTCCCCCCCTGCCGCGCTGCCCACCCGGGCCCGGCTCGCCGTCGCCACCGGGCGCACGGTCGCGGGCGCCTCGAAGCTGGTGCACTTCGGGTCGGGCAGCGTCATCGGCGGACGGGCCGCGCTGCTCGTCGATCCGGACCTTCTCCGCCAGCTCACCCGCGGCCGCGAGGTCGTGGTGGTCAGCGCCACCAACGGCAAGACCACCACCACCCGCCTGATCGGCGCCGCCCTCGGCACCGACCGTCCGGTCGTGTCGAACTCGCTCGGCGCCAACATGACCCCCGGCATCGTCGCCGCCCTCGGCGCGGCCGACCCGATCGCCACGGCCGTTCTCGAGGTCGACGAGCGCTGGGTGCCCCAGGTGCTGGAGCAGACCGGCGCCGCCACCGTGGTGCTGCTCAACCTCAGCCGCGACCAGCTCGACCGCTCGCAGGAGGTCCGCAAGCTGGCCGAGCGCTGGCGCGAGGCGCTCACCGCCACGCCGCCGGCACGCGTCGTGGCCAACGCCGACGACCCGCTCGTGGTGTGGGCCGCGTCGGCCGCCCCCGAGGTCGTGTGGGTGGCCACCGGCCAGGACTGGACCGCCGACGCCGCCGGCTGCCCCAACTGCACCGGCCGCATCGCCTTCGAGGCCGGCTCGTGGCGCTGCACGGCGTGCGACCTGTCCCGCCCCGATCCCCACGTCGAGGTCGGTGACACCGGTGTCACGCTGCCGTCGGGCCCGGTCGCCCTCGACCTGGCCCTGCCCGGCCGGGTCAACCGGGTCAACGCCGCCTTCGCCCTGGCCGCCGCCACCGCGCTGGGGGCCGACGCCATCGCCGCCGCCCAGGCGGTCGGGCGGGTGCAGGAGGTCGCCGGGCGCTACCGGGTGGCCACCCTGGCCGGACGGCCGGTGCGGTTGCTGCTCGCCAAGAACCCGGCGGGCTGGCACGAGGCCATCGACATGCTCTCGCCCGCCCCGGCGCCGGTGGTGGTGGCGATCAACGCCCGCATCGCGGACGGCCACGACCCGTCGTGGCTGTGGGACGTCGACTACGAGCGCCTCGCCGGGCGACTCGTGGTGGCCACCGGCGAGCGCCGCCACGACCTCGCCGTGCGCCTCCGCTACGCCGGCGTCGAGCACGTCACCGTGGCCGAGGTCGCCGACGCGGTGGCCCGCGCCGCCGCGGCGCCCGGCGCCGAGCCGGGTGCGATCGTCGACGTGGCCGCCAACTACACCGCGTTCCAGGAGTACCTCGACATGGTCGGCGGGCCCCGATGAGCCCCACCAGCCCGATCCGCGACTCCGCCGTGCGCATCGGCGTGCTCTTCCCCGACCTGCTCGGCACCTACGGCGACGGCGGCAACGCGCTGGTCCTCACCCAGCGCCTGGCCTGGCGCGACATCGCGGTCGACGTGGTCACCGTGCCCGCCGGGCAGGCCGCCCCCGACTCCTGCGACCTCTACCTCGTCGGCGGCGGTGAGGACGGGCCCCAGGTGCAGGCCACCCGGGAGCTCGACGAGAGCCGGGCGCTGCACCGAGCCGTCGACCGCGGTGCCGTGGTGCTGGCCGTGTGCGCCGGCATGCAGATCCTGGGCCACCGCTTCCCCGACGCCACCGGCACCGACGTGCCCGGGCTCGGCCTGCTCGACTGCGACACCGTGCGGGTCGACCGACCCCGTGCCGTGGGCGAGCTGCTCACCGCGGAGGCCACCGTCCCGGACCCGTCGGGGCCCCCGGGCGCCACCATCGACCTCGGCGTGCTCACCGGCTTCGAGAACCACGCCGGGCGCACGGTGCCGGGCCCGTCGAGCACCACCCTGGGCCGGGTCGAGGTCGGCGAGGGCAACGGCGACGGCACGGAGGGCGTGGTGTGCGGCCGGATCGTCGGCACCTACCTGCACGGCCCCGTGCTCGCCCGCAACCCGCGCTTGGCCGACCTGCTGCTCGGGTGGGTGGTGGGGGTCGACGCGCTCGCACCCCTCGACGACCACGAGGTCGACGACCTGCGCGCCGAGCGCCTGCGGGCCGCCCGGGCCAACGAGCTGGCGCCGCGCCGCTCGTGGCGCGACCTGCTCCGGCGCTCCTAGCCCCGCGTCCCGCGTCCCGCGGCCGGGCCCGCCGCCGGACGGCCGATCAGGACGCGGGCGCCCGCCGTGGGAAGCTCCCCCGGTGCCCGACCCCGCCGAGCCCCTCGTCTCCGACGACGCCCCTCCGGGCGCCAGCCGGCACGTCGGTGCCGGCGACGTCGCCGTGGTCGCGAGCGAGCTCGCCCTCGTGTTCGGCGTCGTCGTGGGCTTCAACCAGCTCGCCACCCAGTCACCGGTCGACGCCATCCTCCCGGTGGCGCTCTTCTCCGTCGGCCTGGCCGGGGTGCTGGCGCTGGTGGCCGCCCTCGTGGGCCTGCGCCCCTCCGCCCCCGGCCCCACCGACCCGCTCGTCGCCCCCGGCCTCGACAGCGGCGTGGCCTCGTTCGCCGTCGGCCTCGCCGCTCTCGCCGCGGTGGGGTGGCGCTGGGGCGTGGCCACCCAGGCCGCCGTCGTGGGCGTGCAGGGCCTGCGGCTCCTCGTCACCGCGGCGGCGGGCGTCGTGGCCACCCTGCGCCGCTCCCCCGAGCGCCCCGACCCCTACCGCCTGGCGCTCACCGCGGCAGAGGCCGTCGTGCTCGGCGTCTTCGCGGTGGCGGCCCTGGCCGACGCCGGCATCCGCCCCTTCACCTGAGCACCACCGCCGCGGCCGCGCGACGATCGCGCCTCCACCGATCCAGACCCACACCCCGAACCGCCTCCAGGAGGAACCCCCCATGGCCACCACTCGCAACGCCACCACCAACTGGTCCGGCTCGCTGCTCGAGGGCTCCGGCCAGGTGACGCTCGAGTCGTCCGGCCTCGGCACCTTCGACGTCACGTGGCCGTCGCGCTCCGAGGATCCCAACGGCCGCACCAGCCCCGAGGAGCTCATCGCCGCGGCCCACTCGAGCTGCTACTCGATGGCCTTCTCCAACGCCCTGGCCAAGAACGGCACCACCGCCGAGAAGCTCCAGGTGTCGGCCGCCGTCACCTTCCAGCCCGGCGAGGGCATCACCGGCATCCACCTCACCGTCGTCGGCACCGTGCCCGGCATCGAGGAGGCCGACTTCCTGCGCATGGCCGACGAGGCCAAGGCCGGCTGCCCCGTGAGCAAGGCGCTCACCGGCACCACCATCACCCTCGACGCCTCCCTGGCC
>CAMFLJ010000084.1 GCA_945957335.1 uncultured Actinomycetes bacterium
CGCGGAACCAGGCCTGATCGAAGTCGGCGCCCCATTCGGCCGGCGGCTCGTCGCCGTCGGGGTCGGCCCCCGGGCCCCACTGCTGGCGGTGGCGGCCCTTCACCTGGAGCCCGTCGGGCCCGCCCAGCACGGCCGGGCCGATGGCGCCGGTGCCGAAGCGGGCGCGGATCTCGTCGACGGTGCGGCTGGCCTGCTCCCAGCCCGGCCCCCTCACGGCCTCCTCGAGGGTGAGCTGGCGGCTGCCGCCCTCGGCCAGCCCGCTCACCGACAGCCCCAGCAGGCGCACCCCCGGCGCGGGATCGACCTCGTCGAGCAGCGCCCGGGCCGTGCCGAGCAACGTCGGGGCGTCGTCGACGGCCACGGCCAGGGTCGACGAGCGGGTGATGGTGCGGAAGTCGGCGAAGCGCACCTTGATCTGCACCGTCCGGCCGACCACCCCCGCCGCGCGCATGCGGGCCGCCACGGCGTCGGCGAAGCCGGTGAGCTCGCGCTCGAGCGTGCCGCGGCGGAAGTGGTCTCGGGCGTAGGTCTCCTCGTGGCCGATCGACTTCACCTTGCGCTCGGGCTCCACCACCCGGGTGTCGCGGCCGTTGGCGAGGGCGTGCAGGTGGCGGCCGTGGCTGCGGCCCAGGGCGGCCACGAGGTTGGCCTCGGGCAGGTCGGCCAGGTCCGCGACCGTGGCCACGCCCATGCGGTCGAGCTTGGCCAGCGTGGCCGGGCCGACGCCCCACAGCGCCCGGACGGGCAGCGGCCGCAGGAAGCCGAGGGTCTCGTCGGGCTCCACCACCACCACGCCCGGCCCGAACACGGGGCCGGTGGGCGACGCCTTCGGCTTGGCGGCCTCCGACGCCAGCTTGGCCACGAACTTGGTGCCGGCCACGCCCACCGAGCAGGTGAGGCGCTCCTCGTCGAGCACCCGCTCGCGGACGTGCTCGGCGATGCGGCGCGGCGGTCCGAGGCGGCGCACGGCGGCGGCCACGTCGAGGAACGCCTCGTCGAGCGAGAGCGGCTCGACGAGGGGCGTGACGTCGCGGAAGATCGCCATCACCCGGGCGCTGACCTCGGCGTAGCGGCCGTGGCGGCCGGCGATGAACACGGCCTGGGGGCACAGCCGGCGGGCCTGCACCGACGGCATCGCCGAGTGCACGCCGAACGCCCTCGCCTCGTACGACGCGGCGGCCACCACCCCGCGCTCGCCGTCACCGCCCACGACCACCGGGTGGCCCCGCAGTTCGGGCCGGTCGAGCAGCTCGACCGACACGAAGAACGCGTCCATGTCGACGTGGAGGATGGTGGCGGTGGCGCGCTGGTCGGGTCGGTCCGCGGGGCTCGACGGGCTCACACCCGCGTGACCACCAGCGAGGCGCGCTCGGTGCCGACGATGCGGTACCCGAACGATCGGAGGCCGGTCCACGGCGCGGCCAGCCACTCGCCCACCGGCTCGGCGACCCAGGGTGAGCCGCCGTCGAGGTGCCCGGCGCACTCGCCGGTGGGCACCCAGCGCGCCTCCTCGACGATGCCGTCGGGGTCGGCGACCTGGATCTCGCCCTCCCACGCCTCGGCCCGCCACGCCTCGACCCGCAGCACCCACCCCATGTCGGGGGCGTGGGCCTCGATCTCGTAGAGCATCCCGCTCCAGCGGGTCACGGTGAGCCCGGTCTCCTCGAGCACCTCGCGGGCCAGCCCGTCGACGACCGACTCACCGGCGTCGATGACACCTCCGGGCGGGGTCCAGTCGACCGAGCCGTCACGGCGGCGGTTGCGCACCAGCAGCAGGCCCTGGGGGCCCTCGATCATCGCACCGCCGACCAGCCACTCGTGCACCCCACCAGTCTGCCCGACCGGCGCGGCGAGGGCGCCCCGTGGGGCGCCCTCGTCTCGACTGCATGTCGCCCCGGAGGGCGGTGATCAGTTGCCGGTGACCTCGACCGCGGAGGGCGTGCCGTCGGCGTTGCGCTCCTGGGTGGCAGCCGGGCCGATCTCGGGGCCGGGCACCTCGGTGCGGGACACGCCGGTGGGCGGCGGGGCCGGACGCTCGTCGTTGCGGAGCACCAGCACCGTGCCGAGGGCGGTGGCCACCACGATGGCACCGGCGATCGGGAGGGCGAGCTTCGACCGGAAGAGGCGGGTGAGCCGGCCGACCTCGGTGGAGGGCGAGGCCATCAGGCCCTTGAGGCGGGTCTCGACCTCGGGCTCGGCCAGGTCGAGCGCCTTGGCCAGCACAGCGACGTCGAAGCCGCGCAGCACGACGGGGCTGCCGGGCTCGGCGTGGCGCAGCGTGTAGACGAGCGACAGGTAGGCGCCGAGGACCTCGTCGGCCGTGGGGGCGTCGTGGAGCTCGACGGCTTCCTCGGCCACGAGCAGGCGGCACTCGTCGAGGTCGAGCACGACCTGCTTGCGAGCGGGCAGGAGCTGCTCGAGGGTCGTGTCGTAGGCGAGCAGGACGACGTCGAGGGAGGCCTCGGTGAGGGGGGTCTCGCCCGCCTCGATGGCCTCGAGCTCGGTGACGTCGAGGGGGCACCGGTCGGCGACCTCGGCCAGCGTCAGGCCGCGTTCGGACCGGGCACCGGTGAGCAACATGCCCAACCGGCGGGGAGGAACGATGTCGAGGGTTGCGGTCGTCACAGCTCCAGTATCGGCCCGTCGGACAGGAAAATGAAGCGTTCTCCCACGCAGCGCGCGGATCCGGGTCGTTGGACCCTACGCCCGTCGCGCATCTGGGCGATCCTCCACCGGGCGGCCCCGGTGCAGCACACGGTCCCGGATCGCCCACCAGGTGACGAGCCCGAGCGCCTCGAACACGATCTTGCCGGACATCTTGGAGGTGCCACGGACCCGGTCGGTGAACCGGATCGGGACCTCGACGATGCGCCCGCCGCGGCGGGCCACGGCGTAGGCCATCTCGATCTGGAAGCCGTAGCCGTCGGCCGCGACCTGGTCGAGGTCGATGCGGGAGAGCATGGCCGCGGAGTAGCAGCGGAACCCGGCGGTGGCGTCGCGGACCTGGAGGCCGAGGAGGAACGCGGCGTAGCGGTTGCCGCCGCGGCTGAGGTACTCGCGGTGCTTGGGCCAGTCGGGGATGGCGCCGCCGGGCACGTA
This sequence comes from uncultured Actinomycetes bacterium, assembly GCA_945957335.1. Taxonomy (GTDB): domain Bacteria; phylum Actinomycetota; class Acidimicrobiia; order Acidimicrobiales; family Acidimicrobilacustridaceae; genus CAMFLJ01. The sequence continues at coordinate 3,100 of CAMFLJ010000084.1, forward strand.
GCGCGACCCGATGGCGAGGTCGGCGCCGCTGTCGACGGCGCTGAGGAGCGCCGGCAGGGCGGCCGGGTCGTGCTGGAGGTCGGAGTCCATCTCGACCAGCGCGTCGTAGCCGAGGTCGAGCCCCTGGGCGAAGCCCGCCCGGTAGGCGGAGCCGAGGCCGGACTTGGACGCCCGGCGCAGGACCGAGACGCCGCCGCCGTGCTCGCGGCCCCAGCCCTCGGCCAGGTCGGCCGTGCCGTCGGGGCTGCCGTCGTCGACCACGAGGACGTCGGCCTCGGGGACGGCCTCACGGACGCGCTCGAGGACCTCGAGGATGTTCTCCGCCTCGTTGTAGGTCGGCAGCACGATCAGGGGCTTCACGTCGGCAACTCTACGGGGCGCCACGACGGCCCGGGGAGCACCCCGGCGGGCCCGGCCCGTACGATTGGGGGCGATGCCCGATCCCACGCCCCCTTCCACGAGCGGCCCCCGCTCCACCACGAGCGACGCCAGCTCCGACGCCGTGCGCACGGCGGTGCCCTCGGTCGGCGCCCGCGTGCTCGCCTTCGCCGCCATCATCCTCGCCGGGGCCGCCGGCGGGTTCATCGGCTACGCCTTCGTCGATCTGCAGACCACCGGCGACGCCACGGTGGCCACCGGGCTCGGTGCGCTCATCGGCGCCCTCCTCGCCGCCGGCGGCACGGCCGTGGTGGTCGTCCTCACCCTGCGGGCCATGGGCGAGTGGCGCTCGATCCAGGCCCGCCAGGTCGAGCAGGCCCGCACGCCCGACGGGTCCGCGGTCCGCAAGCCGCCCCGGGTGCGCTGAGCACCTTGCCCTCCCCCGAGCCCGCCGACCTCGTCGCCCTGGCCTCGAGCGTGGCGGCCGACGCCGCCGCTTTGCTCGTCGAGGGCCTGACCCGGGCCCGGACCACCGTCGACACCAAGTCCACCGGCACCGACATGGTCACCGAGATGGACCGCGCCGCCGAGCGCCTCATCGTCGACGGGCTGCTGTCGGCCCGCCCCGACGACGGCGTCCTCGGCGAGGAGGGCACCGACCGGCCCGGCACGTCGGGCGTGCGGTGGGTGGTCGACCCGCTCGATGGCACCACCAACTACCTCTACGCCCACGCCGGGTTCGCCGTCTCGATCGGCGCCCAGCTCGACGGCACCACGGTGGCCGCGGTCGTGCACGACCCGCTCCACCGCGAGGTCTTCACCGCCACCCTCGGCGGAGGCGCCCACCGCGACGGCGAGCCGATCCACGTCTCCTCCGAGGACCGCCTCGGCCACGCGCTGGTGGCCACCGGGTTCGGCTACCGGCCCGAGCGCCGGGCGTTCCAGGCGCGGGTCGTCGCCGAGGTGCTGCCGCAGATCCGCGACATCCGGCGCATGGGTGCGGCGTCGGTCGACCTGTGCTCGGTGGCGTGCGGCCGGGTCGACGCCTACTTCGAGCGCGGCCTCCAGCCGTGGGACCACACCGCCGGCGCGCTGATCGCCCGGGAGGCCGGTGCGGTGGTGGGCCACCTCGACGGCGGCCCCGAGGACGACGACTTCGTGCTCGCCGCGCCGCCGGCGCTGCACGGCCCGCTGCGCGAGCTGCTGCTGCGCGCCGGTGCGGCCGACCCCTGGCCGGCCCCCTGACCCGCGATCTCAGGCCTGGGCGTCGGCCCAGCTGCGCACGAGCGCCCGCGCCTTGCGGGCGGTGCGGTCGCCACCGGGGGCGGGCTCGCCCTGGGCGATGCGGCGCTCCTCGGCCTCGAGGTGGCGCCGGACGGTGAGGCGCTCCCGACGGCAGTAGGCCTGGCAGAGGGCCACGGCCTCCGACGACGGGACGGCGACGAGGCCGTCGTCGACCACGTGGTCGGCGACCAGGTCGACACCGGCCCGGCCGGCGAAGCGGGTGACCGCGGTGCGACGGCCCTCGAGGGCGCCGGTGCCGATGGCGTACCAGAGGTCGAGGTCGCCGTGGGCGTCGACGACCAGGTCGAGGGCGCGGACCGTGACGGCGTCGAGCCTGCGGGACGCACTCGGTCGGAGGGCGGTGAGGTCGTCGGTCATGGTGAGCTCCACAACTCCGGTCATGTCCAAGTCATCGGCACGGGGGTGCTCGGATGTAAATGGTTGTCGCCAACTTCCCCGCGAACGGGGATGGTGCGGCCACGCATGGTGTGCATCGGGGCGCGAAAGACCGCGCAAAGCGCTGCGCGAGGCCCCCGGATCGGGCACCATGGGCGCTGCCATGGGAACCCGCATCCTGACCGTCGAGGACGACGAGCGAATCCGTACGGCCGTCAAGATGGCCCTCGAGGACGAGGGCTGGGAGGTCGAGGAGGCCGACACGGGCGAGGACGCGCTCCAGGCGTTCACCCGCAACCCGGCCGACGTCGTCCTGATCGACATCATGCTGCCCGGCATCGACGGCTTCGACGTGTGCCGCTCCATCCGCCGCGCCAGCGACGTGCCGATCGTGATGGTCACCGCCCGCGCCGACACCCACGACGTGGTCGCGGGGCTGGAGGCCGGGGCCGACGACTACCTCACCAAGCCGTTCGCTCCCAAGGAGCTCTCGGCCCGCATCCGCGCCCTGCTGCGCCGGGCCCGCACCGCCGACCCCACCGTCACCCACCTCCGCTTCGGCGACCTCGAGATCATCCCCGACGAGGGCGTGGTGCTCCGCGACGGCCAGGAGGTGCACCTCACCAAGACCGAGTTCCGCCTCCTCGTCGAGCTGGCGTCGAGCCCGGGCCGGGTGTTCAGCCGCGAGGTCCTGCTCGAGCGGGTCTGGGGCTACGGCTACTTCGGCGACGGCCGCCTCGTCGACGTGCACGTGCGCCGGCTGCGCATGAAGGTCGAGGCCGACCCCGCCAACCCGCGCCACGTCATGACCGTGCGGGGCCTCGGCTACAAGCTCCAGCAGTAGGCGCGTGGCCGAGCCGCCCACCCCGAGCCCTCCCGTGCCCGAGGGGCGACCGGTCGAGACGCGGCCCGTCGAGACCCGACCGGTGGAGACCAGGCCGGTCGAGACCCGACCCGTCGATACGCGCCCGGCCGGCACCACCACCGCCACCCCCTCCTCCGGTTCGACCGCGGCCGGGGGCGGCGACGACGGCTCCGGCGAGGTGCGGCCCCTCGGGGCGCGCACCCGGCGTCGCCGCCGGGCCCGGATCATCGCCCCGGTCAAGCGCCGCATCGGCCTGCGCACCCGGCTCACCCTCACCTACGGGCTCGGCGCGGCCCTGCTCGCCGCGGTGATGTCGATCACCACCTTCGGGCTCACCCGCGAGAACCTGATGACCCAGCGCGAGGAGTCGGCCGAGGCCCGGGCCATCGCCAACGCGGCCCGCATCGCCAGCCAGCTCCCCAACGGCGCCGAGCCCGTCGCGGTCGAGAAGGTGCTCAACGGCCTGCCCACCCCCGAGGGCGCCCAGCCGGTCCTGCACTACCAGGGCCAGTGGTACGCCACGAACACGATCGACTTCGGCGAGCGGGCCATCCCGACCTCGCTCAAGGACCTCGTGGACGGTGGCCAGCCCGCCCGCATGCGCGCCACCTACCTCGACGACCCCTACCTCGTCACCGGCGTGCCGATCCCGTCGCTCGCCGCCGAGTACTACGAAGGCGTCTCACTCGCCGACCTGCAGCGCACCCTCGACGGCCTCGCCATCTCGCTGCTCGGCGCCTCCGCCCTCACCACCCTCGCCGGTGGCCTCGTGGGCTTCTGGGCGAGCCGCCGCGTGTTCGCCCCGCTGCTCGACGTCGGCCAGGCCGCCGAGGCCATCGCCGGCGGGCGCCTCGACACCCGCCTGCCCGTGGGCGGCGACCCCGACCTCGACCTCATCGCCCAGCCGTTCAACGAGATGGCCCAGGCCCTCGAGGACCGCATCGAGCGCGACGCCCGATTCGCCTCCGAGGTCAGCCACGAGCTGCGGTCGCCGCTCATGACCCTGGCCGCCACCGTCGAGGTGCTCGAGAACTCGAGCGACGAGATGCCCGACCGGGCCCGCACCGCCCTCGTGCTGCTGTCGGCCGACGTCGACCGCCTCCAGCAGCTGGTCGAGGACCTGCTCGAGATCTCGCGCTTCGACGTGGGTGCCATCAAGCTGCACCTCGAGGAGGTGCTCGTCGCCGAGATGGTCATTCAGGCGGTCAGCGTGCTCGGCGGCGGCGGCGTGCCCGTGCGCTACGACCCCGACGTCGGCGACGTCGTCGTGCGCGTCGACAAGCGCCGCTTCGGCCGGGTCATCGCCAACCTCCTCGACAACGCCGAGCGCTACGCGGGCGGGGCCACCGCCATCACCCTCGAGCTCGTCGAGGACAAGGTCCAGATCGCCGTCGAGGACCGAGGCAACGGCGTGCCCGAGGACGAGCGCGACATCATCTTCGACCGCTTCTCGCGTGGCAGCGAGGGCGGCAACCGGGCCGCCGACTCGGGGGTGGGCCTCGGCCTCGCCCTCATCGACGAGCACGTCCGCCTCCACGGCGGTCGGGTGTGGGTCGAGGATCGGCGCGACGGCGAGAGCGGTGCCCGCTTCGTGGTCGAGCTGCCCGTCGTCGAGCCGCCCAAGGACGAGCCCGCCGCGCCTGACGACGAGGCCGACGGGTGAGCCCCCGCCCGAGCCGCCGCCGGGCCGCCGCGGCCGTCGCCCTCGTCACCCTGGGGTCGCTCGCGCTGGCGGCCTGCGGCATCCCCACCGACGGCAAGCCCCGCGAGATCTCCCGCGATGCGCTCCCGCCCGAGCTGATCGACCCCAACGCCCAGCAGGCCCCCTCCCAGGACGGCCTCCAGTTCGTCACGCTCTACTTGGTCAACGCCGACGAGCGCGAAGGCGAGTCGCTGGTCGCCGTGCAGCGTGCCGCGCCGATGCCCACCGACGCGGCCGACGTGCCGAGGGCCGTCGTCGACGCCCTGATCGACGCCAGCCCCGACCAGCTGGGCCGCACCGACCTGGTGAACGCACTGCCGTCCGACGTGCAGGTGCGCTCGGCGGTGCTCGGCGACGACGGCGTGCTCGACCTCGACCTCTCCAACCTGGGCAACGTGCAGAGCGCCCTGCAGCGCCTGGCCGTGGCCCAGCTCATCTTCACCCTCACCGCCCTCGACGACCCCGTCGTTCGGGGCGTGCGCTTCTCCGTCGACGGCAAGGAGGTCGCCGTGCCGATCGAGGGTGGCGTGGCCCCGCCGGGTGCGGTGGTGACGCGCGCCGACGAGCCCAGCCTCCTCACCCGACCCACCGCGACCACCACCTCGTCGACGACCACCACGACCACGGGCTGAGCCCGGCGCCGCCGGCGGGCGGATCGGTGTCAGCGGTGGGCGCTCAGGGCTCGAGGCCGAGGGAGCGGGCGACGGCGAGGCGCTGGAGCTTGCCCGTGCTGGTGTGGGGCAGCTCGGCGACCACGTAGACGTCCTTGGGGCGCTTGTAGGGCGCCAGGTGATCCCTGGCGTGGGCCATGAGCTCGTCGGGCGCCACGTCGCCGACCACCGCGGCGCACACCCGCTGGCCCCACCGCTCGTCGTCGACGCCGAACACGGCCACCTCGCGCACCCCGGGGGCCTCGGCCAGGACGTGCTCGACCTCGGCCGGGTAGACGTTCACGCCGCCCGAGATCACCAGGTCGTCGCGGCGCCCCTCGAGGTAGAGGAAGCCGTCGTCGTCGAGACGGCCGAGGTCGCCGACGGTGAAGGCGTCGCCCCTCCACGCCGCGGCCGTGCGCTGCGGGTCGCGCCAGTACTCGAACCGGGCGTGGCGGGGCACCGTGCACCACACCACCCCGTCGGCGTCGACCTCGAGCGAGCGATGGGGTCGGGCCCGTCCGACGGTGCCCGGGTGGGCCTCCCACTCGGCGCTGGGGCAGGCGGTGAACTGGCCCTCGGTCGAGCCGTAGAACTCCCACACCGAGCCGTCGGGGAAGGAGTCGATCGCCGCCCGCTTCAGCGGCGGCGGGCACGGCTCGCCGGCGTGGGCGAGGAGGCGGAAGCAGCCGAGGTCGGGCAGCTCCACCCCCTCGTGGCGCAGGGCGAACAGCCGCTGGAGGTGCGACGGCACCATGAACGCCGTGGTGGGACGGTGCTCGGCGATGGCCGCCGCCGCGGTGGCCGCGTCGAAGCGGCCCAAGACCACCAGGGTGCCGCCGGCCAGGAGGGTGCCGCCCCCGAAGCGGATCGGCGCAGAGTGGTGCATGGGCGAGCACACCAGGTGCACGTCGTCGGGCCCGAAGCCCCAGAGCTCGGCCTCCTCGGCGAGCAGTGCGGCCGCGTCGGCGTCGCCGAGCACGCCCGACCACACGCCCTTGGGGCGGCCGGTGGTGCCCGAGGTGTAGTGCATCGGTCGGGCGAGGGGCGCCGGCGCCAGCTCGGCCTCGGGCCCGCCGAGCAGCTCGGCCAGCACCGCGTCGTCGACCACGAGGGCGGGATCGGCGTCGGCCACCAGCACCTCGCGCTCCTCGGCCAGCAGCGCCGGGTTGAGCGGCACCGGCACCACCCCCACCCGCAGCGCCCCGAGCACGGCCGAGAGCATCGACGCACCCGACGAGGTGACGAGCACGAGGCGCTCGCCCGCCCCGATCCCCCGCGCCCCCAGGGCTCCCGCGACCCGGCGCTGCTGGACCTCGGAGTCGGCGGCGGTGAGGACCTCGACGGTCACAGCGGCAGGTCGCCGGTGGCCCGCCGCGTGCTGCCGGTGTCGCGGTAGGCGTCGATCGTGCGCTGGGCGATCCGCATCTGGTGGATCTCGTCGGCACCGTCGGCGAAGCGGGCCCACCGGGCCTGCTGGTACATGTGGGCGAGCGGCGTGTCGGTGCTGTAGCCGAGGGCGCCGTGCACCTGGATCGACCGGTCGATGATGCGGTTCAGCGAGTTGGCCACGAAGTGCTTGGCCATGCTCACCTCGGCGGTGAAGTCGTCGCCCCGGTCGATCTTGTAGGCGGCGTGCAGCACCATGAGCTTGCACTGGTAGAGCTCCATCGCCGAGTCGGCGATCATCCACTGCACGCCCTGCTTCTCGGCCAGCACCGAGCCGTGGGAGAACCGCTCGAGCGAGCGGTCGACCATCATGTCGAGGGCGATCTCGGCCTGCGCGATCCAGCGCATGCAGTGGGCCAGCCGGGCCGGGCCGAGGCGGTACTGGCCCAGCCGATGGCCGTTGGCCCGCCCGCCGAGCACGTTGGCCGCGGGCACCCGCAGGTCCTCGATGAGGATCTCGGAGTGGCCGGTGGCGCCGTGCATCGTCTCGATCTGGCGCACCTCCTGCCAGCCCTCGGCCGGGAGGTCGACGATGAACGCGGTGTTGGCTGCCTGGGGCAGGTCGGGGTCGTCCTCGGTGCGGGCGATGAGGATGGCGAAGTCGGCCCGGTGGGCGTTCGAGATGAACCACTTGTGGCCGTTGATCACCCACTCGTCGCCGTCCTCGATGGCATGGGTGCGGATCAGCGTGGGGTCGGAGCCGGCGACCTCGGGCTCGGTCATGGCGAAGCACGACCACGCCCGGCCCTGGCACAGCGGGCGCAGGTAGCGCTCCTTCTGCTCGTCGGTGCCCCAGTGCAGGAGGGTGTGCATGTTGCCCTCGTCGGGCGCCTGGCAGTTGAGCACCCACGGCCCCAGGCGGGTGCGGGCGGCCTCGGCCTGCACCATCGCCAGCTCGACGTGGCCCAGCCCCATCCCACCCCACTCCGGCGGCATGTGCGGCAGCCACAGCCCCTGGGCGAAGGCGTCCTTGCGCAGGCCCTTCAGCACCTCGCGGTAGGCGGCGCGATCGCGCTCCTCGAGCTGCTCCTCCGCGATGCGCGCCTCGGCCGGGCGCACCACGTCGTCGATGAAGGCCCGCACCCGGCCCCGCAGCTCCTCGAGCTCGGGGGCGAGGCTGAAGTCGATGCTCATGGCCGGGAGTCTGCCACCACCCTCCCTTCCGGAGAGCGGCCCGTCAGCCGGCGAAGAACACCTTGGCGACCTCGTAGATCGACGGGTCGACCGTCTTGAGCGTGCCCACGGCGACGCTGAGGGGCACCCGCACGATGTCGCCGCCCTGGAGCGCCACCATCTGGCCGAAGGCGTCGTCGTGCACCGCGTCGATGGCGGCCACGCCGAAGCGGGTGGCCAGCACCCGGTCGAACGCGGTGGGCGTGCCGCCGCGCTGCACGTGGCCGAGCACGGTCTGGCGGGTCTCGAAGCCGGTGCGGGCCTCGACCTCCTCGGCCAGGCGGGCCCCGATGCCGCCGAGTCGGACGTGGCCGAAGGCGTCGACCTCACCGGTCTGCAGGGTCATCGAGCCCTCGGTGGGCGTGGCCCCCTCGGACACCACGACGATCGAGGCGTAGTTGCCCTTGGCGTGGCGGCGGCGCAGGGCCTCGCACACCTCGTCGATGTCGAAGGGCTCCTCGGGGATGAGGGTCATGGTGGCGCCTCCGGCGATGCCGGCCCAGGCCGCGATGTGGCCGGCGTGGCGGCCCATGACCTCGACCACCATCACCCGGTGGTGCGACTCGGCCGTGGTGTGCAGCCGGTCGATGGCGTCGACCGCGATCTGCACGGCGGTGTCGAAGCCGAAGGTGAGGTCGGTGCCCGAGAGGTCGTTGTCGATGGTCTTGGGCACGCCCACGACCCGCACGCCGAGCTCGTGCAGCTTGGCGGCCACGCCGAGGGTGTCCTCGCCGCCGATGGCCACGAGGGCGTCGACGCCGAGGCGGTCGAGGCTCTCCTTGCACGCGTCGACGCCGCCGTCGATCTTGAACGGGTTGGTGCGCGACGAGCCGAGCACGGTGCCGCCCCGGGGCAGGGTGCCGCGCATGGCCTCGACGTCGAGCGGCCGGATGGTGCCGTCGATGACGCCCTTCCAGCCGTCGAGGAAGCCCACGAGCTCGTCGCCGTAGGTGCGCTCGCCCTTGCGGACGACCGCCCGCATCACTGCGTTCAGGCCGGGGCAGTCGCCGCCGCCGGTGAGCATCGCCACGCGCATTTCGATACCTCTCAGAAAGTCGGGCCCATCAACGCCGAGCCTAGCCAGGACCTCCCCCGGCCCTCGACGGATGCGCACGAACGGTCGGTGAACGCTGCGTAGGCTCCCCGCCCATGGCCGTCGTGATCGCCATCGACGCCGGCACCACGGGGGTGCGGGCCATCGCCTTCGACGGCGCCGGCCTGCCCACCGCGTCGGCCTACCGCGAGTTCCCCCAGCACTTCCCCCGGCCCGGGTGGGTCGAGCACGACGCCGACCAGATCTGGGACGCCGTCGTCGACGTGCTCGGAGAGGTCGCCGCCGCCGTGCGCGACGCCGGCGCCACCATCGCCGCCATCGGCATCACCGACCAGCGCGAGACCGTCGTCGCCTGGGACCGCCGCACGGGGAAGCCCCGCCACCGCGCCATCGTGTGGCAGGACCGCCGCACCGCCGCCCGCTGCGACGAGCTGCGCGACGCCGGCCACCTCCCGCTCGTGCGCGAGGCCACGGGCCTGGTGCTCGACCCCTACTTCTCGGCGACCAAGCTCGAGTGGCTCTTCACCACCGGCGGCGTGCGCCCCGACGCCGACCTCGCCGTCGGCACCATCGACAGCTGGCTGGTGTGGAAGCTCACCGGCGGCGTGGTCCACGCCACCGACGCCTCGAACGCCAGCCGCACGATGCTCTTCGACATCCGTCGCGGCAGCTGGTCGCCCGAGCTCTGCGAGCTCTTCGGCGTGCCCCTCCACGTGCTGC
>CAMFLJ010000085.1 GCA_945957335.1 uncultured Actinomycetes bacterium
GTACTGGGACCCGTTCGACGACGTGATCGACGACGACCCGTACCCCGTGTGGAAGCGGATGCGCGACGAGGCGCCGCTCTACCGGAACGACCGCTACGGCTTCTACGCCTACAGCCACTTCGCCGACGTCGAGGCCGCCCACCGCGACCCCGCCACCTACAGCTCGGCCCACGGCACCGTGCTCGAGCTCATGGACAACGACATGAGCGGCACCGGCCAGATCATCTTCATGGACCCGCCCGCCCACACCGTCCTGCGGTCGCTCGTCTCGCGTGCCTTCACCCCGAAGCGCGTCGGCGGGCTCGAGGACGCGGTGCGCACCATCTGCGCCGAGCTGCTCGACCCCCTCGTCGGCGCCGGCGAGTTCGACTACATCCAGGACTTCGCCGCCCAGGTGCCCTCCCGCGTCATCGCCCGGCTGGTGGGCGTGCCCGAGGAGGAGCGCGAGGAGCAGCGCCACAACATCGACGCCGTCTTCCACATCGAGCCGGGCGTCGGGATGATGAACGACGTCTCGTTCAACGCCCAGATCGCGCTGCACACCTACCTCTCGGGCCTGATCGAGCGGAAGAAGGCCGATCCCGGCGACGACCTCATCAGCGTGCTGATCGGCTCGTCGATCACAGAGGAGGACGGCACCGAGCGCAAGCTCACCGACGGCGAGCTCGCCGACTTCACGAACCTGCTGTTCAGCGCCGGCACCGAGACCGTCATGCGCCTGCTCGGCAACGCCGCCGTGCTGCTCGGCTCGCACCCCGACCAGCGGGCCGACCTCGTGGCCCACCCCGAGGGCACCGCCAACGCCATCGAGGAGCTGCTGCGCTACGAGCCGCCATCGCCGGTGCAGGGCCGCTGGACCACGCGCGACGTCGAGATCCACGGCCAGACGGTGCCCGCCGGCTCGAAGGTGCTGCTGCTCACCGGCTCGGCCGGCCGCGACGAGCGCGAGTACGGCCCCGACGCCGACCGCTTCGACGTGCGCCGCCAGTTCCGCACCCACGTCTCGTTCGGCTACGGCATCCACTTCTGCGTCGGCGCCAACCTCGCCCGCGTCGAGGGGCGCATCGCCCTCGAGGAGACGCTCAAGCGGTTCCCGGACTGGCAGGTCCTGCCCGGCGGCACCGTGCGCCAGCACACCTCGACGGTGCGCGGCTACTCGAAGGTCCAGATCGCCCCGGGCGCCTGAGGCCCGACCACCACACCACCGCCATGGCCGCCCGCGCCGCGGGCGGGAGGGGGAGCACGCAACCATGACAGAGAGCCCGACCCTGAACGGCCGTCGCATCCTGGTCGTCGGAGCCTCGGCCGGCATCGGCCAGGCCTTCGCCCGCAGCGCGGCGGCCGCCGGCGCCGAGGTGGTCGTGAGCGCGCGCCGCCTCGACAAGCTCCAGGAGCTCGTCGCCGAGCTCGGCCGGGGCCACGCCATCGCCTGCGACGTCGTCGACGCCGGTGCCTGCGCCGCCATGGTCGCCGACGCGGTCGCCGTGCTCGGCGGGCTCGACCTCGTGCTCTACACCGCGGGCACCGCGGTGCTGGCGCCGCTCGGGCAGGCCGACGCCGACGCCTGGCGCAGCTCCTACGAGGTCAACGTGGTCGGGCCCGCGATGGTCGCCCAGGCCGCGGTGCCCCACCTGAGCGAAGCCGGGTTCGTTGGCTTCCTCTCGTCCGAGGCGGTGCACGAGTTCCGCTGGGGGATGGGCACCTACGCCGCCTCGAAGGCGGCGTTGAACGTGGCCATCCACTACTGGCGCAACGAGCACCCGGACCGCCGGTTCTCGCGCATCGTCATCGGCGCCACCATGCCCACCGACTTCGGCAACAACTTCACCGACGTCGAGCTGCTCACCGAGGCGCTCGAGAAGTGGGCGTCGTCCGGCGTTCCGATGACCGCCATGGAGACCTCCGACGTCGGCCAGCACCTGGCCGAGCTCATGGGCGTGGTCCTCGCCCACCCGGAGATCGACGTGCCCGACCTCTACCTCGACGCCCGCCTCGCGTAGGCGTCCCCACCCGAACCGTCCTCACCGATCCCGTCCCGTCACCACCGTCCCGAGGGGGAATCCTCACCGTGTCCGAAGAGAACGAGCTCGTCGAGCGGATGTACCCGGCGCCCGTCGACCTGGGCATCGCCCAGCCCGACCGGGCCACCACCAACGTCCGCTCCGGCACCAACACCACCGCCGAGCAGGAGGCCAACGAGCTCTGGTACCACGGCGGTGGCCAGAAGGGCGAGAAGGCCTGGAAGGACATCGTCATCTACCCGCCGACGCGCGGCATGACGACCCAGGGCGATCCCTTCGAGCCGGCCAAGATCGGCGTGCTCGTCGACATGGACATCGGCCAGCTGCTCGCCGACTGGCTCGACCCCACGATCCTGGCCATCGAGGACGCCATGAACGAGGGCGTCTACGACCGGCCGGTGCAGCTGATCGTGGCCGACGCCCGCGGCCTCCCACGGGAGAACTACAAGAAGGTCCGCGACGGCTACGAGTGGCTGTGCGACCAGGGCTGCGTCGCCATCCTCGGCCCGATGATCTCGGACAACTCCCTGAACATCCAGGAGACCGTGAACCGGCGAAAGGTCCCGGTGATCGGCTGGACGGGGGCGTGGCGCTTCGCGTCGGAGTACTGCTTCACCATCGCCAATGGCGACATCCCGACCGAGGGCGTGATGTGCGCCCAGTGGCTCGCGGCCAAGGGCTTCAAGAACGTCGGCATGTTCTGGGAGCAGGGCTCGTCGGGTGGCGACTACGCCGAGTTCTTCCGTGAGGAGGCGGGCCGCCTCGGCCTCACGATCACCCGCGACGTGAAGCTCGGCCCGAACCCGCGCGGCTTCGTCGACCACCTGCGGGCCATGCGCGACGGCGGCACCGAGGCGATCTACTACGGCGGCTACGGCTACGCCACGTTCAACTTCGCCAAGGGCTTCAAGGAGCTCGACTGGGACCCGCCCCGCGTCATGGGCACCGCGTTCATGTTCTATTCGAACACCAACGAGTGGGCCGAGGGCCTCGAGGGCTGGCACGGCGTCGACCAGCTGGGCGAGGACGGCACCAACCCCAACTACGAGGCCATGATCGACCGCTTCCAGAAGCGCTTCGGCCGCACCTCGAAGAACGTCGTGGTCGCCCTCGCCTACGACACCGCCCGCGTCGCCATCCACGGCCTCGGCAACGCCTCCATGGCGACGCCCGAGGAGGTCATGCGCGGCATGGAGCGCATCCGGTGGATGCCCGCCACCAACGGCGGCCCCGCCACCTACATCCAGTTCGGCCCGTGGGACCGCAAGGGCTACAAGGGCGACTTCCTCACCATCCGCGAGCTGCGTGGGGGCGAGCTGCGCTTCGACGGCTACCACCGTCCCCAGCACCCCTCCAACCGAGAGTCCTGAGACAGGGAGACACTGATGAACCCCGATTCGTTCCGCTACGACGGCAAGCGCGCCCTCGTGGTCGGCGGCGCCACCGGCATGGGTGCCGCCACCGCCAAGCTGGTCCAGGAGCTCGGCGGCGAGGTCGTCGTCATGGACTTCGCCCCGGTCACCCTCGACGGCGTCACCGCCATCTCGTTCGACCTGCGCGACAAGGACGGCATCGACGCCGCCCTCGACGAGTGCGGCGGCCCCGTGCACGCCCTCTTCTCCTGCGCCGGTGCCGCCGACGGCACGCCCGGCATCGAGAAGATCAACTTCATCGGCCACCGCCACCTGATCGACCAGGCCATCGCCAAGGGCATCCTCGTGCCCGGCTCGGCGATCGGCATGATCTCCTCCACGGCCGGGCTGGCCTGGGAGAAGAACCTGCCGGCGGTGCTCGACTACCTCGCCACCCCCGACTTCGACAGCGCGGTGGCGTGGATCGAGGCCCACCACGACGACCCCGCCAGCCCCGGCCGGGCCGACTACATGTGGTCGAAGCAGGCGGTGTGTGGCTACGTCGCCAGCCAGGCGTTCGCCATGCAGAAGCGCGGCATCCGCATCAACGCCATCATGCCCGGGCCGACCGACACGCCCCTGGCCCGCTCGCAGGAGGACCTGTGGCTGGGCTTCGGAACCGACTATCGCGACGAGGCGGGCGTGACGGCCTCCACCCCCGAGGAGCAGGCCGGCCCGCTGGCGTTCCTCTGCAGCGACGCCGCCGTGTACGTGAACGGCCAGACGCTCATCGTCGACGCGGGCTACGTCACCTCCGGGCTCACCGAGTCGTTCCCGCCGGCCAAGCCGGTCGTCGACTTCCTGCTCGGCAACTACTGAACCGACCCAGCTCATCCGTCGGCCCCTTCCCCCGGGCCGTGGTGAAGAGCACGAGGCCCCCGCCACGGCGGGGGCCTCGTCGCGTCACCGCACGGTCGGGGCCCGGCCCCCGGCCGTGCGGTGAGGGTGGGGCTACTGGTTCTGCTGCTGGTCGTTCTGGTTCTGGTTCTGCTGCTGGTCGTTCTGGTTGTTCTGGTTCTGCTGCTGCTGGTTGTTCTGGTTCTGGTTCTGGTTGTTCTGGTTCTGGTTCTTGGTGCTCGTGTCCGAGCCGCAGGTGGTGAGGCCGTAGGCGTCCCACACCTTGTTGGCGGCGTCGGTCTGGGTGTTCAGCTGGTTCGACAGCTGAGCCGCCTGAGCGGTGTCGTTGGCCTTGGCCGCGGTGACGAGCTGCTGGAGGGTGCTCTGCACCGCGGCGATCGAGCTGTAGAGCTCGGTCGGGCTGTCGGCGCCGGTCGGCTGGGGCAGCGCCTTGATCTCGGTGATCGTCTGGTCGAGCAGGTCGGACTGGGCCTGGAGCCCGGGGATGGCGGCGGCGAGCGAGTCGTAGTTCTCGCCGGCGCCTGCGGCCGCCATCTTGGCGTTCATGGTGCTGCACGTGGAGCTGGCGGCGGTGATGAACTCGGCCTTGGTCGTGGTGGCGGAGCTCGCCGAGGCGACGGTGGTGGTCGAGGAGGCGCCGTCCTTCGAGGACGAGCAACCGGCGACCAGCGCGACGGTGGCGACGGCGACGGCGGCGATCGCCGTGCGGGTGCGGATGGGCATGAGGTCTCCCTGGGGTGGTGGTGCGCCGGGTGTCCCGCCCGACCGACGCAGCGCGTTGCTCCCGGGCCGAGCCCCGTTGTCGTCGACCCCTGGGCCCGGCGCCTTGAGCGAGGCGGGGTGGAACGGGTCGTCCGGCCCATCGGGGCCGCCCCTCCGCTATTGTGCAACAAAAGGTTGCGTTGGTGGGTCGAGGTCAGTAGGTTGACCTGCAACCACAAGTTGCGAGAAGGGGACTGATCATGGAGCACGGGAGCATCGAGCGCGAGATCCACGTCGAGGCGTCGCCGGAGGTGGTGTTCGAGGTCGTCAGCCGGCCCGAGCACCTCGAGCAGTGGTGGCCCGACCAGGCCCGCTTCGAGCCCGAGCCGGGTGCCACCGGCACGCTGGTGTTCGGCGACCCGACCGACCCGGCCGCCCACGTGCCGGTCCTCACCGTCGTCGACGTCGACCCGCCCCGCCGCTTCTCGTTCTGGTGGAGCGACGACGCCGAGGTCGCCGGGCCCGGCAACGCCCTGTTCGTCACCTTCGAGCTCGAGGCGGAGGGCACCGGCACCCGGGTGCGGATGACCGAGAGCGGCTTCCGGGAGCGGGGCTGGGAGGCGGCCGTGCTCGAGGCGGCCTACCAGGACCACGTCCACGGCTGGGACCACTACGTCCCGCGGCTCGGCGCCTACGCCGACGGCCTGGTGTCGACCCGATGACCGCGGCGGTCGACGACGAGCTCTGGTCGGCGGTGGGCGATCCCACCCGGCGCCGGCTGCTCGACCTGCTCCTCCGCGACGGCCCGGGCACCGCGACGTCGCTCAGCCGTGAGGTGCCGGTGACCCGACAGGCGGTGGCCAAGCACCTCGTGGTGCTCGACCGGGTCGGGCTGGTGCACGCGTCGGCGTCGGGCCGCGAGGTGCGCTACGGGGTCGACGAGGCCCAGCTCGCCCGCGCCGTCGCCCAGCTGCGCTCGGTCGGCGAGACGTGGGACCGTCGCCTGGGCCGCATCGCCCGCCTCGCCGAGGAGCTCCAGCGCGAGCGAGACCGCGACGCCGGCACCGACGGCTGACGCGCCGAGGGCCAGGACGACCGCAACGGTCGCCCTGGCCCTCGCGGCGTTCGGGTGGTCGTGCCCGGTCAGGCCTGGCCGAGGGAGGCGACGCCCTGGTCGCGCAGCTCGAACTTCAGCACCTTGTTGCTGGCGTTGAGCGGGAGGGCGTCGAGGAACCGCACGTGGCGCGGCACCTTGTAGTTGGCCATCTCCTCGCGGCACCAGGCGATGAGCTCGGCCTCGGTGAGCTCGGTGCCGGGACGCAGGACCACGAACGCCATGCCGACCTCGCCCATGCGGTGGTCGGGCACGCCCACGACGGCCACCTGGTTCACCGCCGGGTGGCGCATGATCTCGCCCTCGATCTCGGCCGGGTAGGCGTTGAACCCGCCGACGATGAACATGTCCTTGATGCGGTCCGTGATGCGCAGGTTGCCGGCGTCGTCCATCACGCCGATGTCGCCGGTGTGCAGCCACCCGTCGGCGTCGATGGTCTCGGCCGTGGCCTCGGGGTTCTCGAAGTAGCCGGGCATCACGATGTAGCCGCGGATGACGATCTCGCCCGACTCGCCGCGGGGCACCTCGTTGCCGTCCTCGTCGACGATCAGCACCTCGACGTCGGGGATGGCCCGGCCCGAGGTCTGGGAGATGATCTCGGGGTCGTCGTCGTGGCGGCACATCGTGCCCATGCCGTGGGCCTCGGTGAGCCCGTAGCCGGTGACGATGGTCTTGAACGTGAGCTCCTCGCGCATGCGCCGGATCATCTCGACGGGCACGGCGGCGGCACCGGTGACCGACAGCCGCAGCGTGGAGGTGTCGTAGGTGTCGCGCTCGGGGTGGTCGAGCATCGTCTGGTAGATCGCGGGCGGCCCGGGGAGCATCGTGATCTTCTCCTCCTCGACCCGCTTCATCACCGCCGGCACGTCGAACACCGCGTGGGGCACGATCGTGGCGCCCTTGAGGTAGCAGGCGAGGATGCCGGAGTTCAGCCCGAACGAGTGGAAGAACGGGTTGACGATCAGGTAGCGGTCGCCCTCCTCGAGGCCCACGACGCTGGCCCAGGTCCAGTAGGCGCGCACCACCGAGGAGTTGAGCATCGGGGCGCCCTTGGGCTTCCCGGTGGTGCCCGAGGTGAAGAGGATGTTGGCGATGTCGTCGCCCTGGATGTCGGCGGCGCGGTGGGCGGCGGCGTCGGCCGGCACGTCGGCGGCCCGGGCGAGGAAGTCGTCCCACGCCACGTTGCCCTCGTGGGTGCTGCCGCGCAGCACGATGATCTGCTCGAGGTGGGGGAGGGCGGAGAGGTCGCCGAGCGCCTCGACGTAGTCGGTGTCGAGGAAGTCGGTGACGGTGAAGAGGAGGCGGGCGCGGGAGGTGTTGAGGATGTAGGCCGCCTCGGAGCCCTTGAAGCGCGTGTTGAGGGGCACGAGCACCGCGCCGACCCGGTGGATGGCCGAGCAGGCGATGACCCACTCGGCGCAGTTCGGCGCCCAGATCGACACCCGGTCGCCCGGCTCGATCCCGGTGGCGATCAGGGCCCGGGCGGCGTCGTCGACGGCGTCGAGGAGCTGGCTGAACGTGAGGCGAAGGTCGCCCTCGACCAGGCCCTCACGGGTGGCGAAGAGGCGGGCGGCCCGCTCGAGGGCACCGGCCACGGTGGTGGGCAGGTCGTCGGGGACGGGGATCTCGTCGGTCACGTCGTTCTCGCTCGGTTCTCGCTCGCTCGTGGCGCGGCCCTGGCCCCCCGCAGGTGCGGTCGCCCCAGGGAGGGCACCGAAAATCGGATATATGATGCAACAGTACGTCGCCGGCCGGATCGCCCCCAGGGCACCGCTGGTGCATGGGGAGCGCCTGCGCCTGCAGGCCCACATGATCGCGGAGGGCCGCACGGTATGGCGAACGAGGTCTGGATCAGCAACGCCGGGGTCACCGACGTGAACTCGGTGATGCGGCGCCGCATGGAGACCGACCCCGACGGCGAGTACCTCGACGTGAACGGCATCAAGGTCAGCGCGGCCGAGGTCTACGACACCGCCTGTCGCCTGGCCCAGACCCTCGCCGGGCTCGGCGTGCAGCCGGGCGACCGGGTGGCCACCCTCATCGAGAACTCGATCGAGGGGGCCCTCGCGTGGTGGGGCATCGTGCTGTCGGGCGCGGTGGCCGTGCCGATCAACACCGCCTACAAGGGCCAGTACCTGCGCCACCAGATCCACGACTCCGGCTCCAAGGTCGTCATCGTGCAGGAGGACCTGATCGAGCGCGTGGCCGCCATCGTCGCCGAGCTGCCCGAGCTCACCACCGTGGCCACCCTTGGCGCCGAGGCCGTCGACCTCGCCGGCAAGCGCTCGCTCACGTGGGCCCAGATGCTCGAGTCCGACCCCGTCGACCCGCACGTCGCGGTGCGCCCGGTCGACCTCGCGACCTTCGTCTACACCGGCGGCACCACCGGCCCCTCGAAGGGCTGCATGCTCAGCCACAACTACCACGTCGCCCTCGCCACCCAGATCGGGATCTGCTGGGAGCGCACGGCCGACGACGTGCTCTGGACGCCGCTGCCGCTCTTCCACTTCAACGCCATCACCACCGCGGTGCTCGGCCCGCTGGTGTGGGGCGGCCGCGCCGCCATCTACAAGAAGTTCTCGGTCTCCAACTTCTGGCCGGAGATGAACCGGGTCGGGGCCACGATCACCTCCACCCTCGGCACGATGGCCTACCTCCTCGCCCACGACGTCGATCGCCCCGAGATGCCCAACTCCGGCGCGCCCGAGGCCAACACCAGCCTCCGCCTCCTGGGCGCCGCACCCATGCCCACCGAGGTCGACGACATCTTCCGGAACCGGTTCGGGCTGACCACCTTCTCCGGCGCCTACGGCGTCACCGAGGCCAGCCTCATCTCGTGGCAGCCGCCGGGCGTGACCAACAAGCCCAACGCCGCCGGCGTCATCAACGACGAGTACTTCGACGTCCGCATCTTCGACGACGACGACAACGAGCTGCCCCGCGGCACCGACGGCGAGATCGTCATCCGCCCCAAGCGCCCCGAGGTGATGTTCGAGGGCTACTGGGGCCGGCCCGAGGCCACCGTCGGCACCAGCCGCAACTGGTGGTACCACACCGGCGACATCGGCCGGATCGACGAGGAGGACTACCTCTACTTCGTCGACCGCAAGGCCGACTACCTGCGCCGCCGGGGCGAGAACATCTCGAGCTTCGAGGTCGAGAGCATCATCATGGGCCACGGCGCGTTCTCCGACGTCGCCGTGCACGCGGTGCCGAGCCCCCTCACCGAGGACGACCTCAAGATCACCGCGATCTTCGCGGAGGGCGAGACCCCCATCACCGAGGAGGAGCTCTTCCGGTGGTGCGTCGACCAGCTCCCGTACTTCGCGCTGCCCCGCTACATCGAGTTCCGCACCGAGCTGCCCCGCTCGCCCGTCGGCCGGGTGCTCAAGCGCGAGCTGCGCGACGAGGGCGTCACCCCCACCACCTGGGACGTCGAGGCCGCCGGCATCACCTACGAGAAGCGCTGAGGGTGCGGCACCGTCGGGCCGGCTCGCCGGGCGGCGCACGATCGCTCCGTAAGCTGGCCCGATGATCCGTCGCAGCAGCGGTGACCTCGTCGCCGCCCACCTCCGCCGCATGGTCTTCACGGGCGAGTACCGCCCGGGCGACCGCGTCCGCCAGGACGAGATCGCGGCCGAGCTGGGCGTGAGCCGCATCCCCGTGCGCGAGGCCATCATCGCCCTCGACCGCGAGGGCTGGGTCACCGTCGAGCCCCACCGCGGCGCGTTCGTCCGGGGCATCGACGCCGACTACGTGCGCGACCACTACGAGCTGTACGGCCTGGTGTTCGGGCTCATGGCGGCACGCGTCGCCGAGCGGGCCGACGCCGAGGGCCGGGCCCGCGTGCTCGACGCGGCCAAGGCCGTCCCCGCCGCCGACACCGCCGACGCCAAGGCGTTCAACGACGCCAACCGGTCGTTCCTGCGGGTGCTCGACGAGGTCGCCTCGTCGCCTCGGCTCACGTCGATGGCCCGGGTGATGACCAGCATCGTGCCGGGCAACTTCTTCCGCGAGATCCCCGGCGCCATCGACGGCCAGCGCAAGGGCATCGCCGCGGTGGCCCGGGCGGTCAAGGCCGCCGACCCCGACGCCGCCGCGGCCGCGTTCGCCACGCTGCTGCGGGCCCAGGGCGAGCTCGTCGTCGACCTCCTCGACGAGCGCGGCCTGTTCGCGGTGCCCCCGGCCACCGCCCCCGCCGACGCCTGACGCCCGCCACCGTCCGGCCTGGGGAGGGCCCTCTCCGGGGCCGCGGATCGTATTTCGTATACTTCCGGCCATGGAGCGCCCCAGCAGCGGTGACCTCGTCGCCGCCCACATCCGCCGCCTGGTGGTGGAGGGCGCCTACCGGCCCGGTGAGCGGGTCCGCCAGGACGAGATCGCCACCGAGCTGGGCGTCAGCCGCATCCCCGTCCGCGAGGCCATCATCGCCCTCGAGCGCGAGGGCTGGGTCACCGTCGAGCCCCACCGGGGCGCCTTCGTGAACGGCATCGATGCCGACTACGTCCGCGACCACTTCGAGCTCCACGCCGGCATCCTCGGCGTATCGGCCCGCCGGGTGCACGAGCGCAGCGACGAGGCCGACCGCGCCGCGGTGGCCGAGGCCGCCGCCGCGGTGGCGGCGTGCGACCTGACCGACGTCGACGCCTTCAACACGGCGGTCTACGGGTGGGTCGACGCCATGGAGGCCGCGGCCCACGCCCCGCGCCTCTCGTCGATGACCCGTGTGATGGCCAACGTCCTGCCCGGCAACTTCTTCGCCGCCGTGCCCGACACCGTCCCGGTGCAGCGCCGGGCGGTGGCCGAGATCACCGAGGCGATCATGGCGGGCGACCCCGACCGCGCCGCCGCCGGCTACGCCGATCTGCTGCGTCGCCACGGCGCGCTGCTGATCGCCCTGCTCGACTCGCGCGGCGTGTTCACCGGCCCGGCCATGCCGGCCGCCTCCGCCGTCGGCTGAGGCCCCCCGGGCACCGACCGCTCAGCCGAAGACGACGTAGCTCGGGTCGGTGCGGTCACGACGGCCGGTGGCGGTGCTGCCGTCGGTCATCGACGTGGCCGGGTGGGTCTCGACCCTCTGGAGGTCGTCGAGGTAGTTGCGGTGGTCGACGGCCCAGCGCCCGTCGCGGTGCGACCAGCGGTCGACGTAGCGGCCGCGGCCGATCACGTCCATCACCACGCCGTCGCTCGGGCGGGTGCGCAGCCAGACCTCGACGTAGCACTCGCTCACCGCGGTTCCGGCGGCGACGTCGACGTCGATGATGGCGTTGGAGACCATGTGCGAGTGGCGGGCGAAGCCCTCGTGGGCGCCCCGCACCCAGTCGAGGAACCCGCTGCCGGTGCCCTGGTACATCGTCTCGCCGTAGTCGGCGGTGCCGCCCGGGTGCCACACCGACTCGGCCATCTCGCGGTCCATCCGGTCGAGGCCCCGGCAGTAGCGGTGCAGCGCCTCGGTGATCTCCTGCTTGGCCGCCACCTCGGCGAGCAGCACCCCGTCGGTCGTCGCGTCACCCATGTGTCCCCCTCGTGGCCGGCACCGACCGTCGGCCGGCGGCACCTCGGCGGCTCACCGTAGACGGGGCCGCGCCGGGCCCGCCGGGGTCGTGCGGACGGTCAGGCGAACGACGCGGGGTCGGGCAGGCCCAGGTCGGCGGCGAGCATGGTGGTGACGGGGTTGAGCTGCCCCATGCCGCCGGGGCCAGGGTCGGCCCCGGCCAGCGCGGCGGCGCGGATGAAGACGATCCCGAACCGGAACGCCCCCAGCGCCTCGTACCAGTCGAGCCGTTCGAGCGGCCGCCCGAGCGCGGCCTCGTAGTGCGCGACGGCCTCGGCCCTGGTGGGGAAGCCGGGCAGGGGAGGCGCGCCGGTTCCCTCGGTGTAGAAGCGGTTCATCGCGAACCACCAGCCGAGGTCGACCTCGGCCGGACCGATGGCGGCCATCTCCCAGTCGAGGACGCACGACGGCTCGGTGCCGACGTAGAGCACGTTGCCGAAGCGGGCGTCGCCCCAGTTGAGGCCCTCCGGTGGCAGGTCGGTGGGGACCTCGGCCTGCAGCCAGGCCCACACCGCGTCCATCGTCGCCTGGGGTCGGCCGCTGGTGGCCCAGCGGTACCACTCACCGGTGTCAGCCAGCTGGTCGTCGAGGCCGCGGGCCGCGCCGGTGCGGTTGAGGAAGCCCAGCCCGAGGGCGTTCGCGTCGAGGCGGTGGATGCGGGCCAGCACGTCGAGGGTGGCGTCGTGCACCCGGCGTTGGTCGGCCGGGTCGGCCTCGAGCAGCCAGCCGGTGGTCGTGTAGGGCGGCAGGTCGGGCGGCGCCTCGCCCGCCGCCGCCTCCATCACGTAGAAGGCCTCGCCGATCACCTCGGGCCCGGCACGGCCGACGAGCCGGGGCACGGGCACGTCGGTGCCGGCGAGGGCCTCCATCGTGCGGTACTGCCGGTCGAGGTCGTAGGTCAGGAACAGGCCCTCACCCCTCGGTGCGGTGCGGGCGACGAACGACTGCTCACGCGGCGCGCCGGTGGCGTCGTCCCAGGCGCAGTGCAGGACGACGGTCTCGTTCGACGAGCCGTTGGAGGGAGGCGCCGGATCGGTGACGAGGCGCACCTCCGG
>CAMFLJ010000086.1 GCA_945957335.1 uncultured Actinomycetes bacterium
CTCGGACAGGTGCCGGTCGACGGTGAAGCGGTGGTAGGCGTTGCGCTGGGGCAGGCACCGCAGGAAGCCCCACTCCGGGAAGATCGGCTCCCACAGGCCCTTCTGGTCGAGGGTCTCGACGACGCCGACGGCCGGCCGGCCGGCCAGGAACAGCTCGACGAACAGGCGTCGGGCCTCCTCGTTCCACGGGGTCGGGATGGGGGCCGAGGCGGTGAGCCGGTCGAGGGTGGCGCGCTCGATGCGGGCGTCGTTGCGGGCGGCGGCCACGGCCACGCGCAACACGAGCATCGGGTCGACCGAGGGGTCGGCGCCGGCGCCGAGGGCCACCGTGCCCTCGCGCAGCACCACCCCGGGGGCGACGTCGCGGTCCTTCCAGAGGCGCCGGCGGAAGGGCCCCTCGAGCGAGCCCTCGACGCGGGCCCACAGGTCGTCGCTGACCCAGGCGATGGTGCGGGCCGCGGTCGACAGGGCCCGCATGAGGTCGTCGGCGTCGGCGTAGCCGAGGTCGTGGGCGACGCCGTCCTGCTCCTCGAGCAGGAGCTTGTCGCTCGTGCGGCCGGTGCGGCGGTGCAGCTCGACGCGGGCGGAGAGCACGGTCTCGTAGGCGGCGGTGATCTCGGCGTCGTCGCCGGGCAGCAGCGGCACCTCGGCGGCCTCGGCCCAGCGCATGGCGTGCACGTCGCGCAGGCCGCCGCGCCCGTCCTTCAGCTCGGGCTCGAGCAGGAAGGCCACCTCGCCGGCGGCCTGGTGGCGCTCCTTCACGCCCTGGTCGAGGCTCTCGAGCCAGCGCTTCGAGCGCTTGCGCCACATGGCCAGGCCCTTGGTGGCGAGCTCGTCGGCCAGCGCTGGGTCGCCCGCGATGAGGCGCGTGGAGAGCACCGCGGTGGCCGTGTCGAGGTCCTCGGAGGCGAGGGTGATCGTCTCCTTCACCGTGCGCACGGCGTGGCCGAGCTTCACGCCCTGGTCCCAGATCGGGTACCAGAGCCGCTCGGCCAGCTCGCTCACCCCGTCGAGCCCGGGCTTGAACAGCAGGTAGACGTCGATGTCGCTGCCGGGCGAGAGCTCGGCCCGGCCGTAGCCGCCGACGGCGACCTGCGCGGCGGCCTGGGCCGGGGGCCCGGAGGCCTCCCACAGCTCGGTGAGCCACGCGTCGAAGGTGTCCGAGAGCGCTCGGCAGAACGCGGCGCCGCGGATGCTGGCGTCCTCGAGCAGTGGCCGGCGGTCGAGCTGGGGGGTCACTGGCGCTCCCGGCAGGGGTCGGGTGAGGCGGTGCGGTGGGCACCGCCGGACGGCGGCGCCCGGTGAAGTGTGGCGCACCGGCGAGGCTGCCCCCGCCGGCGCGTCAGGTGTGGTTCAGACTCGGGCCGGGCGTCAGACGGCGTCGTTGCCGAGCTCGCCGGTGCGGATCCGGATGATCTTGTCGACCGTGGTGATCCAGACCTTGCCGTCACCGATCTTCCCGGTGGCGGCGGCGGCCACGATGATGTCGGCGACCTGCTCGGCGAGCTCGTCGGGCACGACGGTCTCGACCTTCACCTTGGGCAGCAGGTCGACGACGTACTCGGCGCCCCGGTAGATCTCGGTCTTGCCGCCCTGGCGGCCGAAGCCCTTGACCTCGTCGACGGTCATGCCGTGGAGGCCGGCGCTCTTCAGGGCGTCCTTCACGTCGTCGAGCTTGTGGGGCTTGATGATCGCGGTGACGAGCTTCATGGCTGCACGGTATCCCTTCGTCCGTCGCGGTCGGCCGGGCCGCCGCTCATCCGAGCCGGTCCATCGACGTGGTGGAGCCGAAGTTGTAGGCCGACTCGGCGTGCTGGCTGAAGTCGAGGCCCTCGTCCTCGTCCTCCTGGCTGACCCGCAGTCCGATGACCTTGTCGATGGCCTTGGCGATGATGAACGAGGCCGTGAAGCTGAAGACCAGCGTCACCACCGAGGCGACCAGCTGGTACCAGAGCAGGGTGAGCCCACCGCCGTAGAAGAGCCCCTCGTTGACCACGAGCTCGTTGACGTCGCTGGTGGCGAAGAGGCCGAGCAGCAGGGCGCCGAGGAGGCCGCCGACGAGGTGGACGCCGATGACGTCGAGGCTGTCGTCGTAGCCGAACTTGAACTTCAGGTGGATGGCGAGCACGCAGATGACGCCGGCGGCGAGGCCGATCCAGATGGGCGACATGCCGCCCACGAAGCCGGCGCACGGGGTGATGGCCACGAGGCCGGCCACCGCACCGGAGGCGGCGCCGAGGGTGGTGGGCTTGCCGTCCTTCACCTGCTCGACGACCAGCCAGCCGATCATGCCGGCCGAGGCGGCGAGGAAGGTGTTCATCAGCGCCTGGGCGGCGACGCCGTTGGCGGCGAGGGCCGAGCCGGCGTTGAAGCCGAACCAGCCGAACCAGAGGATGCCGGTGCCGAGCAGGGTGTACGGCAGCGAGTGGGGGTGCATGCCCTCACGGGGCCAGCCCCGCCGCTTGCCGAGCACGAGGATCACGGCGAGGGCCGCGGCGCCGGCGTTGATGTGCACCACCGCACCGCCGGCGAAGTCGAGGGCACCGAGCTTGGCCAGCCAACCGCCGCCGAACACCCAGTGGGCGACGGGGGCGTAGACGATCACCAGCCACAGGGCGATGAAGATGGCGTACGCCTTGAACTTGAAGCGGTCGGCGGTGGCGCCGGTGATGAGCGCCGGGGTGATGACGGCGAAGGTCATCTGGTAGGCGCAGAACAGGACGAACGGGATCGTGAGCCCGAACGCGGCGGGCCCGGCCGACTCGTTGATGTTCTTCATCCAGGCGAAGTCGAAGTTGCCGATCCAGCCGCCGTCACCGAAGTTGCCGAAGGCGAGCGAGAAGGCGATGGCCACCCAGATGATGGCCATGAGGCCCATGGCGAAGAAGTTCTGCATGAGCATGCCGAGCACGTTCTTGGCCCGGACCATGCCGCCGTAGAAGAAGGCGAGGCCGGGGGTCATGAACAGCACCAGCCCGGTCGAGATCAACATCCACGCGGTGTTGCCCGCATCCATGGCGAGGTCCCCTGTCGTCGTCGGATCGTTCGGATCTGTGGGTTCCACGACAGAGCCGTGAAAGATCCACGACAGGATGGGGTAACGGTGTTGCCCGAACGTTCCGTGAATGTTTCGAGGCCGTGAACGGGGGCTGAGGGGGATCTTTCCCGGCTCAGCGCTGCCCGTCGGCCCGGCGGCGGGCCAGGTGCACGTGGGCCTTGGCCGCTCCCCAGACCAGCCCGGCCTCGTGGAGGTCGGGGTCGAGCTCGGCGAACGAGGTCGGCGACAGGTCGTAGACGTCGTCGGGGAACTGCCGGGCGGCGAACTCGTCACGGGTCACGGGGCCGACGCCTGCGGCGAGCAGCACCTCGGTCGGGTACGGCACGGCCTGGCGCACGATGGCCAGGGGCCCGGTGGGCTGCTCGTCGACGTCGAGGGCGAGCAGGGCGTGGACCCGCCCGCCGATGTCGGCGGCGGCGGCGAGGCCGGCCGCGGTGGCGGCGTCGCGGACATCCTGCGGGGGACGCCGCATGGTCTGGGCCACGTGCACCCGCTCCACCGAGCGCTCGACCCAGCCCGGCAGGGCGGCCTGCACGCCGTCGGCCAGCGCGGTGGCGTACTCGGCCAGCCGGGCGAGGTCGTCGGCGCTCGGGCCGGGGGCGGGCTGGTCGTCCATCCGCCCATGGTGGCCGGGAGGCGATCGACCGTGCGACCCGGCGCCGACGGCGGCGGCGCCCGTACGCTCCGGCCATGGCCCGCCCCGTCCCGATCGAGCCCGGCCCCGGCCAGGAGTCGGTGTGGGACTACCCGCGCCCGCCACGGGTCGAGCCGACCACGGACCGCATCGTGGTCGAGCACGCCGGGCTGGTCGTGGCCGACACCGTCGCCGCGCTGCGGGTGCTCGAGACCAGCCAACCGCCCGCCTACTACCTGCCCCTCGCCGACGTGGCGGTCGAGCTGCTCGCGCCCTCCGCGACGCGGCCCACGACGTGCGAGTGGAAGGGCGTGGCCGCGTACCTCGACGTGGTCGTCGACGGGGTCACCCCCGTCGTGGCCGCGGGCTGGACCTACCCCGAGCCGTGGCCGGGCTACGAGGCGTTGGCCGGGCACGTGGCGTTCTACGCCCAGAAGCTCGACCGCTGCTCGGTGGCCGGCGAGGTCGTGCAGCCCAACGAGGGCGACTTCTACGGCGGGTGGGTCACGTCCAGGGTGGTGGGCCCGTTCAAGGGCGGTCCCGGCAGCTGGGGCTGGTGAGGAGGCCGTGCGCATCCGGGCCCTCTCGGTGTTCGAGCACGTCGTGTACCACTGCTGGGCGGTCGACCCGTCCGACCCGTGCCGGCCGACGCTCGAGGTCGAGGCCGTGCTGCGCGAGGGCGACGCCGACGGCGGCCCGCTGCTGCTCTCGGTGCCCGAGTACGCGGTGATGGCCGGCGGGGCCGAGGTGGTGCGGCCGTGCCTCGAGCGATTCCGCGCCGATGGCCGCATCGTCGACCACCTGGGCGTCGCCCACCTCGCCTTCCCCCTCTGGACACCCGTCGCCCCCGAGAGCTGACGCTCGGGGTCGCAGAGATCAGGCCGCGGACGCCTCCGGCGCCGGGCCGTCGAACGCGGCCAGCTGATCGGCACCGGGCTCGACGACGTCGCCGTCGTCGTGGTGGAGCCGCCAGACAGCGATGAGGGCGATGACCACGATCGGCGCGCTCAGCACGCCACCGAGGGCGACCGGCTTGTCGGCCAGACCGTCGACCGAGTGGGCCTGGATGAAGGTCGAGAAGTCCCACGCGCCGTGCAGGACCATCGTGACGACGAGAGCACCGGTGATGCGCCGGGTCACGTAGTACGCGGTGCCGACCCCGAAGGCGAGGAGCACCTGTTGGCCGACGTCCTTGGCGGCCTCACCGAAGAACAGGTTGGGCACGTGGATCAGGCCGAACGTGAAGGCGGTGGTGAACCAGACCCAGCCCTCGTGCAGGGTTCCGCGGGCACCGACGAGAAGGAGGCCGCGGGTGAGCAGCTCCTCGTTGAAGCCGACCCCGACGCACCCGAGGGCGAGCCAGAACACGTAGGTGCCGACCTGGTCGACCTCGCCCCACTTGGTGCTGGCCAGGTTGCCCAGGACCCCGAGGACGAGGAAGACCGGGATGATCCACATCCAGCGGTGGTGGGCCCGTCGGGGCTCGCGCAGCGCCGGCTTCCACCAACCGAGCACCGAGGTGACGATGACCAGGTAGATCGCACCGAGGGCCATCGCCAGCGTGACGGCCTTGCGGACGTTCTCGACGCTGTCGCCGACCTCGTCGTACTTCATGCCCGTGGCTCCCCAGACGGCGAACACCACCGCCAGGTAGCCGATGATGACGACGATCCCCTTGAGGAGGCTCGGCTTCACTCGCATTGCGTCTCTCCGATGTGGTGCAGGTCAGGCCGGAACGGGAACCGGTCGGGTCACGTGCTCTTCACGCGGGCGATCTCCGATCGGGCGAACTGCACCCGCTCGGTGTCGGCACCGCCGTCGATCGCGAGCTGGCGGCCGAGGTCGTCGACCGCCCCCAGCACGTGCTTCGCCCGCGAGTGGTCGGCGTGGCCCTTCCCCGAGCGCAGGTAGGCCTTGCGCTGCTTGCGGGTACCCGCCAGCGCGTCGACGTCGTCCTGCGACACCGAGCCCAGCTCGACCTCCGGCGCCATGACCTGCCGCATCCAGCGGCGCTCGGTGACGACGGAGGTCTTGTAGATCCACACGAACAGCGAGAACAGCGCGACCGGCACGAACAGGTAGGTGATCGGGAACAGCACGACGCTGATCCCGGTGAGACCACCGGCGGCGTCCCAGAGCCCGTGCAGCACCATGGCCGACAGCATCAGGAACAGGCCCCGGGCGACGCGACGGGGCTCATCGGGCCGCCCGAGGAGGTACACGAGGCCGGCACAGAAGATCGCGCTGTAGACCCAGTGCGAGGCCAGGCCCACGACCACTCGCATGATGCCGGTGCCGTAGCTGGCGGCCACCGAGTCGACGCCGAAGTTCCCGTAGGCCGACATCACCCCGTAGATCAGGTCCTCGAACACCTGGAAGCCGAGGCCGAGGAAGGCGCCCACGATCAGGCCGTCGAACGCGGTGCGGATGAGCCTCGGGGCGAGCGCGATGAGCAGCACGATGCCCGATGCCTTGGCCAGCTCCTCGACGACCGGCGCCGTGAGCGCCGCCGCCCAGTCGGCCGCGAACTGCTGGCCGTTCAGCTTCCCCCACAGCGAGATGACGGCGTCGTTGGCGTAGGTGGCCATGGCGAAGGTGGCGACGATGCCGCCGTAGGCGAACGCGGCGATGGCCAGCTTCTCGGGGACGCTGCCGAAGCGGTCGATGTGCCGGAGGAAGAGCCAGAACGGGATCGTGTAGACGGCGAACAGGACGGCGCTGAGGGCCAACGAGCCCTGGAACGCGGCGAACGCCCCCTGAAGCTGCTGGAACATCGCCAGCAGGCCGACCACCACGAGCAGCAGGTAGACCCAGAACGCCAGGTTGTGGGGCTGGACGAACGTGAAGCGCCGGCCGAAGCCGGACTCGGCAAGGGCCTCCTCGCGAGCGCCGATCAGCGGGTCGGTCGGGGTCATGCGGCCACCTCCGCGTCACCTCGGTCGCCCAGTGCGATCGAGTCGAGCATGGCGACGATCTCGTCGAAGTGGTCGTTCATCGACTGCACCGAGCCCTTGACGACCACCTCGACGCCCACGGAGGTGCCGTCGACATCGACGACGAACGCGCCGGAGATGCCGCGCTGCGCGAGCCCGGTGAAGGTCTCCGCCACCCCGACCAGGCCCGAGTCGGTGGTGACGGTCTGCCGGGCCCCGGACGCACCGAGGCCACGCGGATCCTTCAACGCCGTGTTCACCCGGTTGATCTGGTCGAGGAGCTCGTCAGGGGTGCCCTCGAACGCACCCGTCGTGATCGACACGCTGATGTCCTGCATCGTGAGCAACGTGGCCGAGCCCGGCGCCTCGACGCCGCCCTCGCCGACCAGCGAGCCGTCGACGCGGTTCCAGCCCTCGGCTGGGACGAACGTCAACCGGCCCCCGACCAGGTCCATGACGTCGCCGGCGACGATCGGGTCGTCGTACGGCACGGCGTCGTCGATCGCCGGCACCACGAACGCCAGGAGCACGAGGAGCCCGAGGACGAGGAGCGCCGGCGCGATGGTGCGCTTGTCGAGGCCGAGCACGCGCTGCTCGACCGGCACCCACCCCGCAGGTCGCACCGGCGCGGGTGCCTCACCTGTCGCCTCGCTCATCTCCCTGGCTCCTCCCGGGCGAGCGTCCGGTCGGCGTGCCCGAGCGGCACCGAACACTGCGCAGTCGGGAAGTTACATCCTCACTGAGCAGACCGAGGTGATCGGGGCGGCCATCTCACCTGCCAGACCGGGCTCTCGCCTTCTCAGCGACGGGTGGCGCCGAGCCCCTGGCGCTCACCTGACAGGGCGAGGCGCAATCCCGTCATCGCCGGGCGCAGCTCGGGCAGGTCGGCGCGGATCGCACCCACGACCCCGCGGATCACGGCCCGGCCCGCACCGGTCAGGTCGACCACCACGGCGCGTCGATCCGCTTCAAGGGCCCCGACCTCCCGGGTCACGAGGCCGTCGGCCTCGAGGTCACGGACGAGCCGCTCGACGGTGTTGCGGGAGCGATCGACGACTGCTGGCAGCTCACCGACGCGGACCCCGCCGCGCCGCTCCAGCTCCGACAGGACGAGCAGCCCACGAGGATCAGCGGGGTGCAGCGCTGCCAGGTGACCGGCGGTGGCGAGGATGGGCTTGTCGACAGCGACGACGAACCGCAGGAACTCGGCCAGCGCCGGGCCGGTGGTCGGCGGGTGCCCGCCGGGCGGGTCGGCCGGGTCCGGCCGCGCAGTGTCTGCCACGACGGCATCGTCGACGCTCAACATGGCCGCCTGCAGTTCGAGGCTCAGCCCGGAGAGTGCCCTGTCACAGCGATCGATCGCGTCCCGTCCGGCGCCGGTGAGCTGCACGGTCACGGCTCGGCGATCCCCAGGGACCTCGCCGTAGCGCCGCACGACGTAGCCGTGCCGCTCGACGCGCCCGACCACCTTGGTCGCCATCGAGGTCGTCCCGCCGAGGAGCTGGGCGATGCTGCTCGGCCGCATCTCGCCGAAGAGGTCGAGCGAGACGAGGACGGCCAGGCCCGGCATGTCGAGGTCCAGCGCGCTTCCCGAGCCGTCGGCGTCGCCGGCGATGGCCCGCTCGAACGAGACCATCAGGTGGCACAGCGAGTTGAGAAGGGAACCGACGTCGTCCACGGGCTCCGACCGCCTCCGGTTGTGGTGGGCCGATCCTACGGTCGACCGATGGGGGCGACGGTCGCGCCCGGAGGCCGGGGGGACCTGCCGCCCGCCTCTCGCCGGCGCGTCTGTGAAGCTGGGGCGATGGAGGCGGCGGCTCGCGAGTACATCGACGGCATCGACCCGGCGAACCGACCGCTGTTCGACCGGATCCACGGGCTGATCCTCGGCGAGTTCCCCGACGCCGAGGTGGGCATCGCCTACCAGATGCCCGTGTACCGGGTCGGCGACCGCAGCCTGAACGTCGGCGCGTGGAAGCACGGTGTGTCGATCTACGGCTGGCGCGCCCCGGAGGGCTCCACGTTGCTCGAGCGCCACCCCGAGCTCTCGTCGGGCCGCGGCACCCTGCGGATCCCCCGCACCCTGGCCGACGACATCACCGACGACGAGCTGGTGGCCGTCCTGCGGGCGTCGCTCGAACGCGACTCCGGCACCGACACCGCGACCTGACACCGGCGCCTCGCCCACGGCCACCGATGAGTCCGGCCGCCGGGCACGGTCGGAACCGGCACCACCCCGAGCACAGGAGCACACGATGGGACAGCTGGTCGCCACCGAGTTCGTCACGCTGGACGGCATCGCCCAGGCCCCCGGCGGCCCCGACGAGGACCGCGAGAGCGGCTTCGAGTGGGGTGGCTGGCAGGCCCCGCTCCTCGTCGAGGAGGCGGGCGAGACGATGTTCGAGGAGGCCAGGGGCATGGACGCCCTCCTCCTCGGCCGCAAGACCTACGAGATCTTCGCCGGCTACTGGCCCACGGCCCCGGCGGAGATCCCCTACACCGAGCTGCTCAACCGGGTGCCGAAGCTGGTGGCCAGCCGCACCCTGAGCGAGCCCCTCGGCTGGGCGGGGTCATCCGTGCTCGAGGGTGACGTGGTGGAGGCTGTGCGCGCCGCCAAGGAGCGCTACGAGCACATCGAGGTGATCGGCAGCCTCGACCTGCTGCAGACGCTGCTCGCCGGCGGCGTGGTCGACCGGCTGAACCTCTGGATCCACCCGGTGGTGCTCGGCACCGGCAAGCGCGTGTTCGAGCCGGGCGGGATCGCCAGCGGGCTCGACGTGCTCACGTCGCGGGTGTGGCCCAACGGGCTGGTGCACCTGGTCGTCGCCCCCAACGGGCCTCCCGCCACCGGCGACATGGCCGGCGGCGACGCCGAGGCCATGTGGTCCGACCGCGCCGACTGACCCGCTCAGTCGCAGCAGGAGTCGCGCCAGCCGCAGCCGGTGCAGCGGTAGTGCGCGTGCTCCGGCGCCATGTCGCCCCCGCACTGCGGGCAGTCGAGGAAGATGCCGTGGCGGGACATCTCGCACGCCACCGGGCGCTCGGCGCCGACAGGCGAGGCGGGGGCGGTCGACGGGGCGGTGGGCGTCGGCGGCGTCATGGCCGCCGACGGTAGCGAGCCGCCACGCGGCGGTCGCGCACCCTCAGACGACGGCGGCGGCGTGGAGGTCGGCGATCTCGTCGGTGGTGAAGCCGGCCTCGGCGAGCACCTCGTCGGTGTCGGCGCCCAGCTCCGGCGGAGCGCTGCGGGCCAGGCTGGCGGCCTCGCCGTCGGCGCCGTCGATGCGGATGGGGTTGGCCACCACCGGTGTGGCCGCCTCGTCCTCGAGCGCCACGATCCCCTTGCGGGCGACCACCTGCGGCTCGTCGACGAGGTCCTCGGGCCGGTTCACCGGGCCCACCCCACCGGCCAGGCCGGGCGACGCGATCCAGTCGGCCGCGGGTCGGGTGGCGAGGGCGGCGGTGACCGCCTCGATCTTGCGGGGCTCGTCCTCGCCCAGAGCCAGACCGGCCAGGTCGTCGCGGCCGATCGCCGCGCACAGCGCCGCCCACGAGCGCGGCTCGCTGGCCGTCACGGTGATCAGCCGGCCGTCGGCGCAGCGGTAGATGCCGCGGCCGGCGAAGTCGCCCCACCCGGCCGCCGGGCCGGCCAGGCCCCGGGTGACGTGGTCCTGCACCATCCACATCGACGACTCGAACATGTTCGCCTCGACCCGGCACCCCTCGCCGGTGCGGTCGCGCTGCACGAGGGCGGAGGTGATGGCGGCCACGGCGGTCATCGCGGCGAGCGGCACGGAGATCACGGCGTCGGGCAGGGGCGGCTCGGCGCCGTCGTGGCCGAGCATCGAGAGCGCGCCGGCCACGCCCAGGTAGGTGATGTCGTGGCCGGGCGCGTCCTTGAGCGGCCCGTCGGAGCCGAAGCCGGTGATCGAGCACCAGACCAGCGCAGGGTTGACCTCGCGCAGGGCCTCGAAGCCGATGCCGAGGCCGTCGAGCATGCCCGGCCGCATCGACTCGACCACCACGTCGAAGGATGCGGCGAGGCGGCGCAGCACCTCGGGCGCCAGCGCGCTCTTGAGGTCGAGCCGCAGCGACCGCTTGCCCCGGTTGAGCGAGAGGTGGGCCGCCAGCACGGCGTCGGGGCCCGACTCGACGAAGCGCATGCCGTCACCCGCCCCCGGCGCCTCGACCTTCACCACGTCGGCGCCGAGGTCGGCGAGCAGGCCGGTGCAGTAGGCGCCCGGGTACAGGCGGGTGAGGTCGAGCACGCGCACGTGGCCCAGCGGCCCGGGTCGGTCGGAGCGGTCCTGGTCAGCCACGTGTCGTCGTCCTCCTGGCCGGCCCGCGCGGGCGTCGGCGACCGCCGGAGCTTGGTGCGGGAGGGATGCGCCCGCCAGTCCGGCCACCGGCCCGCCCGGCCTCCTGGATCTTGTATACGACCCGACGGCTCCCGGCTACCGTGCGGCCGAGCACCGGCGAGATCCAGGGGGAAGCCGATGACCGACATCTACTGGGACCCGATCGAGCCGAGCCTGCGCGACGACCCGTACCCGCTCTGGAAGCGCATGCGCGACGAGGCGCCGGTGTGGCACAACGACCGCCACGACTTCTACGTCCTCACCCGGTTCCACGACATCGAGGCCGCCCACAAGGACCCCCTCGGCTACAGCTCGGCCCACGGCACCACCATCGAGGTGCTGGGGCCCGAGGAGATCCCCACGGGGATGATGATCTGGACCGATCCCCCCAAGCACTCGGTGCTGCGCAAGCTCGTGTCGCGGGCCTTCACCACCCGGCGGGTCACCGAGATGGAGGACCGCATCCGCGAGATCACCATGGGCATGCTCGACCCGCTCGTCGGCGCCGGCACCTTCGACTACGTGCAGGACTTCGCCGCCGACCTGCCCCCCACCGTCATCTCAACGATGCTCGGCGTGCCCGAGGCCGACCGCGACCACCTCCGCCACCGCATCGACGCCATCTTCGAGCTCGACGAGGACGGCGAGCGCAGCGCCCACGCGGCCGAGGCCGGCGCCGAGGTGTTCGGCTACCTCATGAACCAGTTCGCCGAGCGGAAGGCGACGCCGCGCGACGACATGTTCACCGACCTCCTGAACGCCGAGATCACCGACGACGACGGCTCGGTGCGGCGCCTCACCGACATGGAGCTCACCGAGTTCGGGATGATGCTGTTCATCGCCGGCACCGAGACCGTCGCCCGCCACCTGGGCTGGGCCGCCGACGCCCTCGACGCCTTCCCCGACCAGCGGGCCGAGCTGGCCGCCGACCATTCGCTGATCCCGAACGCGGTCGAGGAGATCCTGCGCTACGAGGCCCCCTCCCCCGTCAACGGCCGCTGGACGACGGTCGACCACGAGCTGCACGGCACCACGATCCCCGCCGGCTCGAAGGTGATGCTCCTCACCGGCTCGGCCGGGCGCGACGAGCGCAAGTACCCCGACCCCGACGTGCTCGACGTGCACCGCAAGGTCGACCTGCACCTCACGTTCGGCTACGGCGCCCACTTCTGCCTGGGGGCCGCGCTGGCCCGCATGGAGGGCAAGATCGGCATCGAGGAGACGCTGAAGCGGTGGCCGGAGTGGACCGTCGACCGCGACGGCGCCCAGCTGCTCTACACCTCGACCGTGCGCGGCTACGTCAACCTGCCCATCACCGTCTGAGCGCTCGGCGCCCAGGGGCGGCTCAGTCCGAGAGGGCCTGGTTGAGGTTGCCCGAGCGCAGGCCCTCGAGGTCGAGGGTGACGTAGCGGTACCCGGCGCCGCGCACCGCGGTGATGATCCGCTGCAACTGACCCAGCGCGACGGCCGCGGTGGCCAGCACAGTGGGGTGGTCGGCGGTGCCGGTCACATCGCGAAGCTGGGCGGCCACCGCCGGCCACGCCGCATCCCGGTCGGCGCGG
>CAMFLJ010000087.1 GCA_945957335.1 uncultured Actinomycetes bacterium
CGACCAGAGCCACCGGTCGAGGCGGGCCCGGTCGGGGTCGGTCACGGCTCGGCCGCCACGGCGAGGGTGAGACAGCCGTCGTCGCCGCCGGCGCACACGTCGGCCAGCGCCTCGAGGCGACGGCGCTGGTCCTGCAGGGCGGCGATCTCGACGTCGACCGACGCCAGGCGCTCGCGGGCGGCGGCCACCACGTCGTCGGTGGCGCCGGCCGTGGCCGCGTCGAGCAGCTCGGTGATCTCGGCGAGCGTGAACCCGAGCACCTTGGCCCGCCGCACGAAGCGCAGCCGGTCCAGGTCGGACTCGGGGTAGCGCCGGTACCCGTCGCCGCGCTCGGGCTGGCGCAGCAGGCCGCGCCGCTCGTAGAAGCGCACGGTCTCGACGTTCACGCCGGCCGCGCGGGCGAGCTCACCGATGGTGTAGGTCCCCACCCCCGGAAGGCTACGGCCCGTACCCCGGTACGGGCGCAAGCCTTCGGTCGGTGTCGCTCCCGTCGGGCCGAGTCGGAGCGAGAACCCCCTTGACCCCGGACCGCAGTACGGGCCGTACGTTCACCTCCCGACCGGACGGACCGGCCGGGGGAGTGCCCGGGAGGTGCCCATGTCGGTGCAGCGGTTGGACGAGCAGACCTTCGACGAGGTGGTCGGGGCGGCGACGGGCCCGGTGCTCGTCGACGTCACCGCGGAGTGGTGCGGGCCGTGCAAGGCGATGGAGCCGGTGCTCGACGCGCTGGCCGAGGAGACGGCGGGGCGGCTGCTGGTCGTGTCGGTCGACGTCGACGAGGCGCCCGGCGTGGTGCGCCGCCTCGGTGTCATGTCCTTCCCCACCCTGCTGGTGCTCGACGCCGGTGAGGAGCGGGCCCGGATGATCGGGGCCCGGGGGATCGGCCGCCTGCGCGACGACCTGCACCGCGCCGTCCCCGGCCTGGCCGGCGCCCCTGCGCGATGATCGGCCGCCATGGAACTCACCCCGTTCGCCACGCTCACCCTCGCCACCGGATCCGAGGGCTTCTACATGCTCGGACCGACCCCGGCCGGCACGCGGATCATCCAGGAGATCCACAGTGCCGAGCTGCGCGGTGAGCGCATCAACGCCTCGGCCATCGGGGCGTCGTCGGCCGATTGGCTGGCCATCGACGCGCAGGGCGTCGGCCTGTTCGACATCCGCATCACCATGAAGACCGACGACGACGCCATCGTGTACCTGCGCTACTCGGGCCGCGCCGACTGGAGCGAGGGCCTGGGCAAGGGGCCGATCTACGTGGGCGCCGAGTTCGAGTCGGGCGACGAGCGCTACACGTGGCTCAACGCCCTGCACCTGTTCGGCAAGGGCGGCGTGGCCGACGGCGGCGTGCAGTACGAGTTCTTCCAGGGCTCCTGACCACGCCCGCTCCACCGTTCGCCACCGCACCCCGCCCCGGTCCGAGCGGCCGGGCGGGGGCGGCGTGCGCCGGGGTGCGACCCGTGGCACACTTGGGCCCGATGTAAGGGGGCCTATTAGAACCTCGCCAGCGCGCCTCACGCCCACGCGTGCGGCGCACCGGCGGGTCCACCTCCGTGCGTCGCGAGGCCTGGCCTCACCCGTTCGCAACACCGTGCCGCACCGCGGCACCTCACCCCGAGACACACACGGAGGCACCGCGCCATGGAGTTCGCCATCTTCCTCAACGGGTTCATCCCGGGGCCCGCGGCCCACGACACGAACATGCAGCACCTGTCGTACCAGCGCGAGGCCGAGTACGCGATCTTCGCCGACAAGCACAACTGGAAGTACTGCTGGCTGGGCGAGCACCACGGCCTCACCGAGTACTCCCAGCTGTCGGCCCCCGAGGTCGCCATCGGCTACCTCGCCGCCCAGACCGACTACATCCACCTGGGCACGGCCATCAACAGCCTCTCGCCCCGCAAGGAGCACCCGGTCCGGTACGCCGAGCGCGCCGCGACCATGGACCACTACACGAACAACCGCTTCGAGTGGGGCACCGGCCGCGGCGCCGGCTCCCACGAGATGAAGTCGTTCAACATCATGGACAAGGACTCGACCAAGCCCGAGTGGAACGAGGTCGTCCGCGAGATCCCGAAGATGTGGGAGCTCACCGACTACGAGTTCCACGGCGAGACCTTCACCGTGCCCACCCCGCACAACGTGCTCCCGAAGCCCTACGGCAAGGGCCACCCCCCGATCTGGGTCGCCTGTGGCAACCCGCCCACCTTCAAGACCGCGGGTGAGATGGGCATCGGCGCCATCGCCTTCAACTTCGAGCCGATCTTCGCCCTGCGCGGCCGCATCGAGGCCTACAAGGAGGGCATCGCCAACTGCACCGAGCCCATCGGCCAGTTCAAGAACGACAACGTGATGATCACCAACTCGGTGATCTGCTGCGAGACCCGTGAGGAGGCCCGTGCCATCGCCCTGCGCGAGGGCCGTGGCTACCTCGTGTCGATGGTGAACCTCTACCACGACACCATGCCCAAGAGCACCGACGGCATCACCTGGCCGGCCAAGCCGCTGTCGCTCTACGACATCGTGCAGACCGGCATCGACGGCGACGAGCTCCTCGACAACCTCATCGAGGGTGGCTACATGCTCGTCGGCACCCCCGACGAGGTGTGCGAGCAGATCGCCGCCTGGGGCGACGTCGGCATGGACCAGCTGGCGTTCGGCCTGCCGATCGAGGGCCTGCACCACGAGGAGATCCTGGCCACCCTCGAGCTCTTCGGTGACAAGGTCATCCCCGAGTTCGACAAGGACCGCAAGCACTCCACCGACTACTACCGCGAGACCGCTCAGCCGAAGTACGGCGCCTTCTCGCAGCCGTTCCCGGAGGACGTCGAGTGGCCGACGCTGCTGCCGGCCGGGGCCCTCAAGCCCCTCTCCTGAGCCGACCCGGCGAGAGCCCGTGCCCCGCGACGCCACCGCCACCCGTGAGGCGCTCCTGCGCCAGGCGGAGCGGTTGTTCGCGAGGCGCGGGCTCTACCAGGTCCAGGTCCGCGAGATCGTGCAGGCCGCCGGCCAGCGCAACGTCTCGGCCCTGAACTACCACTTCGGCTCCCGCGAGGGGGTCGTCGAGGCCATCCTCGCCCGCCACGGCGAGCCCACCGACGTGGCCCGCGGCGAGCTGCTCGCCGTCGTGGGTCGCGACGGCACCACCCGCGACCTCGTGGCCGCGCTGGTGGTGCCGTACACCGCGCACCTCGAGACCCCCGACGGGCGCGACTACCTGCGCATCGTGGCCCAGCTGTCGGCCACGTTCTCGAGCTGGCGGGTGCTGGGGCCGGGCACCGGCCCGCGCCTCATCGAGATCCTCACCATCCTCGAGGGGAGGGCCTCGGGGCTGCCCGACGCCCTCCGCTCCGAGCGGGTCGTCGAGCTGATCATGCTCATGACCGTGGCCGCCTCCGAGCGGGCCCGGGTGCTCGAGAAGGGCCCCGACCAGGAGCTCGACCACGCCACCTTCGCGGCCAACCTCACCGACGTGCTGGTGGGCGTGCTCGAGGCGCCGCTGCGGGGCCCGCTGCCCGGCGTGGTGGTCGAGGCCGAGGCCGGCTGAGCTTCCGCCCTGGGCCGTGCCCTCGCGTTCAGCTCGAGGTCGGGGTGGGCACCGACGTGGCCCGGCGGTCGGCCTCGCAGGCCTCGCGGCTGTGGCACCCGGCGAGGTGGTCGTCGACCAAACCGAGCGACTGCATGGCGGCGTAGGCCGTGGTGGGCCCGACGAAGCGGAAGCCGCGCCGCTTCAGGTCCTTGGCCAGCGCCGTCGACTCGGGCGTGATCGAGGCGATGTCGCCCATCGTGGCCGGCGCCGGCCGGGCCCGGTCGGGCTCGTAGGACCAGATGAGGGCGGCCAGCGAGCCGAGGTCGGCCTGCACCTCGAGCGTGGCGCGGGAGTTGGCGATGGCGGCCTCGATCTTGCCGCGGTGGCGGACGATGCCCGCGTCGGCGAGCAGGCGGGAGACGTCGGTGTCGTCGAAGCGGGCCACCCGTGCGGGCTCGAAGCCGCTGAACGCGGAGCGGAACCCCTCGCGCTTGCGCAGGATCGTGAGCCACGAGAGCCCGGACTGGAAGCCCTCGAGGCAGACCTTCTCGAAGAGCCGCACGTCGTCGACCACGGGTCTGCCCCACTCGTCGTCGTGGTAGGCGACGTAGTCGGCGCTGCCGAGGCACCAGCCGCACCGGGGCAGCCCGTCGTCGCCGGGCGTGGCCCCCATGGACGGCCAGTCGGTCACCGGCGGCGCAGCTTCAGCAGCTCGACGAAGGGGGAGTGCTCGTCGGCACCGGCGCCGGCGACGAGCTTGAGGTCGCGCTGCTCGAGCAGGTCGCCGCACTCGCTGCAGTGGGGCTCGACGGTGGTGACGTGGCCGCAGGTGCGGTGCACGAGGTCGGTGGGCGGGCCCGCATCGGGGGCCTCCCAGCGGTCACCCCAGCGGCGCATGGCGTCGACGACCTCCCAGAGGTCGCGGCCCTTCTCGGTGAGGCGGTAGTCGTAGCGGGGCGGGTGCTCCTGGTAGGGCACCTTCTCGAGGACGCCCTGCTCGACCAGGCGGCCGAGGCGGTCGTTGAGCACGTTCCGGGAGATGCCGAGGTGGCGCTGGAAGTCGTCGAAGCGCGACAGCCCCAACAGGGCGTCGCGGACGATCAGCAGCGACCACCACTCGCCCACGACCTCGAGGGTCTGCGCGACCGAGCAGTTCATCTCGGAGAAGCTCACCCGTTGCACGCCTCCCAGGGTAGAGGGTTGCGTCACGCGATGCTGTCCATCGGCTGGTGCCGGTAGCGTGCCCGCATGCCTTCGATCCCGACCGCTCCCCTCGTCGCCACCGGTCTGGTGGGCGGCTACCTCGTCGCCCGTGAGACCGGGGTGCGCCCCCTCGGTGGCGCGGTGCTCGGCGCCGCCGGCCTGCTGGCCGGCCGACGCTGGCTGCGCACCACCGGCCCCGCCACCACCGCGGTGCTGGCGGGCGTCTACCTCGGCGGCTTCGGCGCCAGCCACCCCCTCGCCAAGAAGATCGGTGCCTGGCCCGCGGTGCTCACGGTGGCCGCCACCTCGGCCACCGCGGCCTGGCTCCTCGCCGACCGTCGGGGTGCCCGATGAGCGAGGCGGGTGGTGTCAGCCGGTCCGGCCCGGCGGTCGGGCCCCTCCCGGGCTTCGACGGCCTCGTCGGCACCGTCATAGACGAGCTCTACCCCGACCGCGTGGTCGCCCACGTCGACCTCGGCCCCCAGCACCACCAGCCCTTCGG
The DNA here is from genome assembly GCA_945957335.1 of uncultured Actinomycetes bacterium. Taxonomy (GTDB): domain Bacteria; phylum Actinomycetota; class Acidimicrobiia; order Acidimicrobiales; family Acidimicrobilacustridaceae; genus CAMFLJ01. Next base: position 5,235 of record CAMFLJ010000087.1, read on the forward strand.
CATCGTCCACGGCGGCGTCTACTGCACCCTCGTCGAGGTCGTCGGCAGCATCGCCGGCTCCCTGAACGCACCCGAGGGCAAGGTCGTGGTCGGGGTCAACAACAACACCCACTTCCTGGCGTCGATGAGCGAGGGCCGCGTGGTGGCCACCGCCACCCCGATCTCGCGCGGTCGCACCCAGCAGCTCTGGAACATCGACGTGGTGCGCGAGTCCGATGGGCGCCTCGTGGCCACCGGACAGCTCCGGTTGCAGGCGATCGACGCAGGCTCCTGACCTGGACCTTTCGTCGGCAAACCACTTTGCGCGCGTGTGGGCGCGCTCCCCGTCGACCGTTGGTGAAAACTGCATGACGGAGCCCTGAGAGGCCTTGTCGGGCTTCCTCGCGCGGTGTCTCATCCCTGCGTCGGCGACGACGGCGTGGGAGTGGGGAGCAGTCAGGGATGGCGAGCAGGCGAGCAGTCGTGACGTTGCTGATCGCGGCGGTCGTGGTGGCCGGCGCCGTCGCCGCGGGCCACGTCGCGACCGCGGCGGCCAGCCCCGGACCGCAGTGCCCCCACGACGCCCCGGGCCGCCCCTGCGGCATGCCCGACCCGCCCGGTCGGGCCTGCGGCATCCCCGAGCACCCGGGCCGTGAGGCCGAGCACGGCGGCGGCGTCGGCCACGACTGCGACACTCCCACGACGGCAGCCACGACCACCACCACGCTCGCTCCCACCACGACGACCGTGGTGGTCACCACGACCACCGTCCCGGCCCCCGCCGCGCCACCGATCGCCACGACGAGCACGACCACCACGACGGTGCCGCCCGTCGAAGAGGCGGCCCCACCGGTCGCGACCACCGTCGCCCGGCGGGCGGTACCGGCCGCCGCCGCCCCCGAGGTGGTCGAGCTCGAGGTCGCGTCCTCCGTCGAGGCTCCCGCCGAGGTGCTGGGCATCGTGCAGGAGCCCGAGGCGGAGCCGGCCCCGCCGGTCGACGACCTCTCCGACATCTCCACCGGCATCCCCGACCGTGTGGACTTCACGCCGGCGTTCGTCGTGACCAACGTCGGGTTCGGGGCGCTCCTCGTGCTGCTGCTGGTGGCGGCGTCGCAGCTGTTCAACGACGCCCTGAAGATGCACCACGACGGCATGGTCGAGCGCCTCGTCGCCCGCTCGGCCGTGGTGGCCGGGGTGGGCGGCGCGTTCTCCCGGCTGCCCCGGGTGCACCCCCTCCTCACCTTCGCCGCCTCGGCCGGCGTCCTCGCCCTGCTCGCCGACCCGAGCGTGTCGCTGAGCGTGGCCACCATCGGCCAGGTCATCGGCATGGCCATCGGCCTCGGGGCGATCGTGGCGATCTACGAGATCCCCGCCGCCCGGCGCATCGAGCGAGAGGCCGGGGTGCACGAGCCCTTCCGCCTGTTCCCGATCGCCATCGTCATCGCCATCGGCTGCCTCCTGTTCTCCCGCATCTTCGGGGTCGCCCCGGGCGTGCTCTACGGCCTCTTCGCCGGCGTGCTGTTCACGAGCGTCGACACCAAGGTGGCGGGCCGGGCCTACGCCCGCTCGAGCGTCCTGCTCGGCGCCGCGGCCATGGCGGCGTGGCTGATCCACCGCTGGATCGACGGCTCGGCCTCGGGGTCCTCGGCGTCGCTGTGGGCGGTCGTGTTCGACACCGCCGCCGCCGTGCTCTTCGTCGGTGGCCTCCAGTCGGTGATCGTCCAGCTGCTGCCCATGCCCTTCACCTACGGCGAGTCGGTGGCGGAGTGGAGCCGCACCGTCTGGCTCACGCTGTTCGTCGGGGCGCTGGCGCTCTACATGCAGTTCGTGGTCCGCCCCAACCCCGACGCCGGGCACGGGTCGAACCTGTGGTTCGTGGCCGCCTTCATGTCGGCGGCCGTGGGCTTCTGGGGGTGGTGCGCCTACCAGCGCTGGCAGCGGATGCGACGAGGCGATGGCGAGGCAGTCGGCGACGAGGTCGCGGCACCCGGCCCCTGAGCCCCGGCGTTCCCCGCCGGCGGTCGCCGGGGTGCGAAGCTCGGCGGATGTTCAGCAACAGGATCACGGAGATGATCGGGTGCGAGATCCCGATCCTCCAGGCGCCGATGGGCTACATCGCCCGCTCCCAACTGGCCAGTGCCGTCGCCAACGCGGGCGCCATCGGCATGATCGAGACCTCGTCGGGCGAGCTCGACGTCGTCAAGGACGAGATCGTGAAGATGCGCGACCTCGCCCCCGGCAAGCCGTTCGCGGTCAACATCGCCCAGGCCTTCGTCCGCGACCCGTCGATCGTCGACTTCGTCGTCGAGCACGGCGTCCGCTTCGTCACCACCTCGGCCGGTGACCCGACGAAGTACACGGCGCGCCTGAAGGACGCCGGCCTGGTTGTGTTCCACGTCGTGCCCAGCCTGCGCGCCGCGCTGAAGGCGGTCGACGCCGGTGTCGACGGCCTCGTCGTCGAGGGCTCCGAGGGCGGCGGGTTCAAGAACCCCCGCGACGTCTCCACGATGGTCCTGCTCCCGCTCGTGGCCTCACGGGTCGACGTTCCGATCATCGCCGCCGGAGGTTTCCTCGACGGGCCCACGATGGCCGCCGCCTTCGCCCTCGGCGCGGAGGGCGTGCAGATGGGCACGTTGATGGTGGCCAGCGCCGAATCGCCGATCCACCACAACTGGAAGCAGGCCATCGTCGACGCCCCCGAGACGGGGACGGTGCTGCTGAACCGCCACGCCGCGCCGGCCGTGCGGGTGCTGCGCACCGAGGCGAGCGAGCCCTTCGAGTTCGACACCGGCCGCAACGCCATGGAGGCGATGATCGACCACAAGGCCGTCTACTTCGACGGCGACCTGAGCGCCGGGCTGGCCTTCAGCGGCCAGGTGGCGGGGCGCATCGACCGGGTGCGGCCCGTCGCCGAGGCCCTGCGCGAGTGCGCCGACGACTGCCTCGAGGTGATCGCCGACCTGGCGCGGCGGTACCCGCCGGCGCCATGACGCCGGCGGGCACCGCGGGTCGGCCGAGGAGGGGAGCTCAGCCGATCGAGGTGTGTGCTGCCGTGGTCGAGCACCACGGGGCGTCGGACCAGGTGGCCGACAGGACCCTCTGAACCATGGCGGTGTCGGCGGCGACGTAGCTGTCGTCGGCCTGGCGGACCCACACCAGGTCGCCGGCGGCCGGGGGCCGGGCGGCGTTGGTGCGCACGGTGAGGGTGGTGTCGGTGGCGTCGAGCACCCGGACGATCGGGGGGACGACCAGGGTCACGGTCTGGGAGACCGAGGCACCGGTCGGGGCCACGGCGGTCGCGGCGGTGGTGGCCGGGGCCGAGGGCGCCACGCAGGTGGCCTCGTCGTCGGCCACGACGGCGGGGGCGGGGCCGGTGGCCTGGTGCCACGGGCCGGGGAGGCGGTCGAGGGCGCCGGCGGGCGTGAACCCGAGGGCGAGGAGGATCACGGTCGAGGCGACGAGCCCTCCGACCAGCGCACGGTGGCGGGGTCGGGCAGCGTGCCGCACGGCGGTGTTGGCGTCTGCTGCTGGTGTGCTGACCACGATGAAGAGGTCGACACGCGTGAACCGGACCTTTACCCGCCGTTCGTCCCTTCGTCGTGGTCCGTTCGTGCTGTCCGGGTCAGCCTGACCGGCGCCGCGCCCGGGGCCGGGCCCCCACCGGGTCGATGCCGGCGACCGCAGCGGACAGCAGGGCCTGGGCCGCCGGGGCCAGGGGGCCGGGTCGGTGCACCAGGCCCACACGGCGGCGCACCGGACGGGCCAGCTCGACGACGGCGACGCCCGAGTCGGTGGTGGGCCCGACGGCGGGCCGGGGCACGAGGGCCACCCCGGCCCCGGAGGCCACCAGCGCGGTGACCGCTTCGCGGTGCTCGGTCTCGACCACCACCTGCGGCGTGCGGCCGATGGCCGCGTAGACCTCCTCGAGCTGGCGGCGCGTCGAGGTCCCGGGCGGTGCCGACACCAGGGGGAGCCCGGCCAGCGCGGCGCGGCCGAGGGGCCCGTCGGGAGCGGAGGCCGCCGGCACCAGCACGACGAAGTCCTGCACCGCGATCTCGTGGGTGGTGAGCCCGGCGAGGTCGCCGGCCAGGTCGGTGACGGCCAGCTCGCTGCGCCCGTCGCGGATGCGGTCGAGCACGTCGTCGACCGACTCGGGCTGGGCGATGCGCACGCTCACCCCCGGATGGGCCGAGCGGAGCGCGCCGACCAGCCGGGCGGTGGGCTCGGCGGCGAGCGTCGGCAGGCACACGAGGTCGAGCGTGCCCCCTTCGAGCCCCCGGACGGCCTCGACCGCGCTGCGGCCCGCCCGCAGGTCGCGCAGGGCGGCCCGGGCCGACGGGAGCAGGGCCAGCCCGGCCGCGGTGGGGGAGGCACCGCGGGGGAGGCGATCGACGAGGGCGACCCCCAGCTCGTTCTCGAGGGCCCGCAGGCCCTGGGACACCGATGGCTGGGCCACGTCGAGGGCCTCGGCGGCGGCGGTGAACGAGCCGTGGTCGGCGACGGCGACGAGGTACTCGAGTTGGCGCAGCTCCATGGCGTGCACGGTAGAGGACGCCCCTATGGATCACACTGACATGACAGGGTGGGCACAGGGGCGCCATCCCGGTCCACTGGCCATGTGCCCCCGACGCCCTCGCTACTCCCCAGCTCCATCCGCTCCCGCACCGAGCCGCCCGGGCCCCACCCGTCCGCCGCCGCACGGGGGCGAAGCCGGTGAACTGGTTGGCGATCGTCGCCGTGGGCGCGGGCGTCGGGTTCCTCGGCGGGCTCTTCGGCAAGGGCGGCGCCGCCGTGGCCACGCCGCTGCTCGCCGCGCTCGGCGTGCCCGCGTTCGTCGCCGTGGCCGCGCCGCTGCCGGCGACGGTGCCCTCCACGGCCATGGCCTCGTGGGCCTACTGGCGCCACCGCCTGCTCGACCGACGGGTCGTGCTGTGGAGCCTGGGCGTGGGGGTGCCGGCCACCGTCGTGGGGGCCCTGCTCAGTGGGCTGGTCGACGGCCACCTGCTGGTCGTCGCCACCGACGTGATGGTCGTCGGGCTCGGCCTGCGCTTCGCGCTGTGGCCCCACCCGGGCGACTCCGCCGAGGGGGAGCTCTCCCGCCGCCGACTCATCGCGGTGGCGGTGGCCACTGGTCTGGTGGCCGGCCTGCTCGCCAACAGCGGCGGCTTCCTGCTGGCCCCGCTCTACGTCGCGGTGCTGCGCCTCCCGATCAAGCAGGCCTTCGCCTGCTCGCTGGCGGTCTCGGCGGTGCTGGCCGTGCCCGGCACGATCGTGCACGCCGCGCTGGGCCACATCGACTGGCGCGTGGTGCTGGTGTTCGGGGCGGCGTCGGTGCCGCTGTCGTACGCCGGGGCGCGGGTGGCCATCCGGGCCGATGCGGCCCGCCTGGAGCGGATCTACGGCGCCGTGCTGGCCGTGCTCGGCGTGGTGCTGCTGATCGTGCGCTGACGAGGCCCCGGGGCCGGCGTCGCCCCGACCGTCAGTCGATCGGGAGCCGGGCCATGAGGTCGGCCTTCAGCTCCTCGAACTCCTCGAACGAGATCGTCTTGTCGTCGAGCTGCTTGTGGATCAGCGCGATCTGGGTGAGGAGCTCGTCGGCGCTCAGCTCGCCGCCGTCGTTCGGGAGGGTCGTGGCGACCTCCTCCTCGTCGCGGACCGTGGTCTCGCCCGACTGGCGCTTCTCGCGCTTGAGGGCCTGCTTGGCCTTCTTGGCCCGGTCGCGCTGGAGCTTCTCGAAGCTGGTTCGTTGCGCACCCATGTGCGCCTCCTTCCGATCGGCGGCCGGCCCGGGGGGCTCGGGGGGTGGCACGAGGCGCGGTGCGCCGCGGCCGGCCGGACCGGGGGCTGCGCACCAGCCGCACCGTGCGGGCCCGGGAGGGCCGCCAGTGGCGTCTGAGGCACCCACCGTACCGGTTGGCGGCGGTCGTGACGCGATCACCCCCACCCGGCGGCGCTCGTCCGGGGGCGCGGGCGCCCACCGCCTAGCCTCACGGCGTGGCGAAGGTGATCGGGGTGTGGCGGCTGCTCGGGATGGCCCTGACGGCGGTGGTGGCCACCCTCGTCGCGGTCCTGATGATCGGCCCGTGGGGCTGGACCAAGGGCGTCGAGGTCAGCACGGGCCCCACGATCACCGGCCCCGTGCCGGAGCCGTCGGTCGAGCCCGGGGTGCTCTACCGCTCGCCCGACGGCTCGATCCGCATCCCCGACCCCACCGTGGCCGGCGACGACTACACCGTGCGGTTCGACGTGACCACGGAGGCCAGGCCCGACCACAGCGTGCTCGTCACCGAGGACATCACCCAGTCGTTCGCCACGTCCCGCCACGGGATCGAGCGCGAGATCCCGGTGAGCGACGACGCGGGCGAGCACGCCATGCGCTCGATCGAGGTGTCGACGGATGCCGGCACCCCCGGCGGCGTCGCCCTGTCCGACTCCTCGATCGACGGCCACGCCGCCATCACGGTCAGGATCGGCGACGCCGACACGACGATCAGGGGCGTCCACCGCTACCGGCTCCGCTACGTGCTCGAGAACCTCGTCTCGGACCCGTCGAAGGCGCCGACCACCGCCACCACCGCCGACCCGATCGGTGACGTGCTGCGATCCGACGGAGCGGTGGTGCCCTCGACCGTGGCGACCGACGGCGGCGTCGGGCCCGCCCCGGGGGTCGAGCGGGTCGCCATCGACGCCTTCAGTGCGTGGCGTCAGCGGGTGTACGGCACCACGTACGTCCTGCGCGGTCCGGACGGCGCCGTCGCCGCGACGTGCACGCAGGGGAGCACCTACCTCCGGGTCGCCTGCGCCTCGACCACGGTCGGGCCCACCGGCGCCACGTTCGTGGCCGACGCCCCGATCGAGGCCTACAACGACGTCACCGTGCAGGTCGACTGGCCGGTCGGCACCTTCGGGCCCGCGGTGATCGAGGGCCCCGAGCGGGGCACGTGGCCGGTGCGGGGGCTGGCCATGGCCCTCTCGCTGCTCGGTGTCGTGGTGGTCGCCCTCGCCGCCGCGACCCGCCGCCGGCGGCTCTGGTCCCGCACCCGCAAGGGCGTCGTGGCCACCTTCGGTGGCACCGCGGAGCCCGGCTCCGACCAGCTGGTGCCCCGGTCGGCCCACACCGAGCCGCCGCTCGAGTTCGTGCCCCCGATGGGCCTGCGCCCGGCCGAGCTCCTGCGCCTCGAGCAGGGCCCGGACGCCAACGCGTCGCGGCTCATCGCCTCCACCGTGATCGACCTGGCCGCCAGCGGCGAGCTCGAGCTCGTCGCCGCCCCGGCCGACGAGGACTGGGT
>CAMFLJ010000088.1 GCA_945957335.1 uncultured Actinomycetes bacterium
GTGGCGCCGCCGGCGAGCCTCGACGCCACCCTGCGGCACTACCAGCAGGAGGGCCTCGACTGGCTGGTGTTCCTGCACCGCAACCGCCTGGGCGGGATCCTCGCCGACGACATGGGCCTCGGGAAGACCATCCAGACCATCGCCCTGTGCCTCCACGTGCTGCAGGACGACCCCGACGCCCGGTTCCTCGTCGTCGCCCCGACGAGCGTCGTCGAGAACTGGGCCCGCGAAGCGGCCCACTTCGCACCCGGCCTCCAGGTGCGCACGATCCGCGAGACGGCCGCACGTCGAGGTCATCCGATCGGGGACGAGATCGACGGCGCCAACCTCGTCGTCACCTCCTACGCGCTGTTCCGCATCGAGTTCGAGGAGTACGCCCGCCACGACTGGGAGCTGCTGCTGCTCGACGAGGCCCAGTTCGTGAAGAACCACCAGAGCAAGACCTACCAGTGCGCCCGCCGCCTCGACGCCCCCACCAAGATCGCCATCACCGGCACCCCGCTCGAGAACAGCCTCATGGACCTGTGGTCGCTGCTCTCCATCGCCGCACCCGGGCTCTACCCCGACCCGAAGCGCTTCGCCGAGACGTTCCGCAAGCCGATCGAGAGCGGTGACGCGCCCGAGCTGCTGGCCACCCTCCGCCGTCGCATCGCCCCGCTGGTGCGGCGGCGCACCAAGGACGCCGTGCTCACCGAGCTGCCGCCCAAGACCGAGCAGACCATCGAGATCGAGCTCTCGCCCCGGCACGCCCGGATCTACGAGACCCAGCTCCAGCGGCAGCGCCAGAAGGTGCTGGGCCTGGTCGGCGACGTGCAGAAGCACCGGTTCGAAATCCTCAAGTCGCTGACGATCCTGCGCCAGCTCGCCCTCGATCCGGGGCTCGTCGACGAGGAGCACGACGGCGTCGGCTCGGCCAAGCTCGACCGGCTCGTCGAGGACCTCACCCAGATCGTGGCCGAGGGCCACCGGGCGCTGGTCTTCAGCCAGTTCACCCGCTACCTCGCCCGGGTGCGCACCCGCCTCGACGCCGCCGGCATCGGCTACAGCTACCTCGACGGGCGCACCCGCCGGCGCGAGGACGCCATCGCCCGGTTCAAGGACGGCGACGCCCCCGTGTTCGTGATCAGCCTCAAGGCCGGCGGCTTCGGGCTGAACCTCACCGAGGCCGACTACTGCTTCGTGCTCGACCCGTGGTGGAACCCGGCCACCGAGACCCAGGCGGTCGACCGCACCCACCGCATCGGCCAGCTCAACCCGGTGATGGTCTACCGCTACGTCTCGACCGGCACGATCGAGGAGAAGGTCATGGAGCTGAAGGCCCGCAAGGCCGACCTCTTCGACAGCGTGATGGACGGCGAGGGCGCCCTGGCCGGCGCGCTCACCGCCGACGACGTCCGCGGGCTGCTCGACCTGACCTGAGGGCGCCGTCGTCGCATGCGGCCGCCGCCCCTTCCGGTCGTCAGCCCCGGGGGCCGAAGCCGTCGACGAACACCCGCAGCGCCTCCTCCTCGCGGGCGAAGGCGGCGGCCAGCTCGGCCCGCTCCGGCGCGGTGAGCAGCTTCTTCACCAGCGCCAGCGCCTCGGGCGGGCGGGCGGCGAGGCGGCGGGCGTGGTCGAGGGCGACGTCGAGCACGTCGTCGGGCTCGCAGAGCTGGAGCGCCATCCCCATGGCCAGGGCCTGCTGGGCGTCGATCCACTCCGACGACAGCAACACCCACTTGGCCTGCTGGCTGCCGAACAGCTTCGGGAACAGGTAGCTCGAGCCGGCCTCGGTGGGCGCGCCAAGCTCGGTGAACGGGCAGCGGAGGCGGGCCTCGGTCGACATGATCACGATGTCGGCGAAGGCGAGCATCGTCATGCCGAAGCCGACGGCGTAGCCGTTGACCGCCATCAGCAGCGGCTTCGGGAAGTCGGCGAGGGTGTCGAGGAGGCGGTCGAAGCCCTTGCCGTCGGAGGGCGGGCCGTCGGTGCGGGCGCCGTGGCCGGGCTCGGCCAGCGCCTTCAGGTCGGCGCCGGTGCTGAAGGCGCGCCCGCTGCCGGTGAGCACGACGACGCTGACGTCGGGGTCCTCCGCGGTGGCGGCCATCGCCACCCCGAGGTCGATCGTGAGCCCGCCGTCGAAGGCGTTGAGCCGCTCGGGTCGGTGCATCGTCACCGTACGCACGCGGCCCTCGTCGGTGATCAGCACGTTCTCGAGGTCGTCCATCGCCACAACGTACGCGGGCGACGCCCGCCGGGCCGGGGCCGCTACCCGAGGGTCGGGTCGGCGAGGTACGCCATGAGCTCGGCGCGCCGGCGGCGGATGAGCCGCAGGTCGGCCCACCGTCCGACGAGCCAGGTGATCGCCGCCGTCACGCACGTGGCCGCGACGGCCAGCACGAACGTGGCCCTGCTCAACGGTCGGGTGCCGACGTCGACGTGGATGCCGAAGTTCTCGGTGACCGAGTTGACGACCGCCACGAACTGGCTGTTGCCCTCCTGCGCCCGCAGGATCATCACCACCGCCGGCACCGTCATGAGCGCGGTGAGGGCCGGCACCAGCACGTAGGGCAGCAGCACCAGACAGCCCCACCGCACGACCATCCGCCGGAACTGGCGTCGCTCGTCCCACCGGTAGCGCAGCTGGAGCGGGTGGTACGGCCACCTGATCCCCACGAGCGCGGCGATGGGGAGGCACGCCACCGGCACGACGCACATGCCGACGATCGCGGCGAAGACGACGAGCGGCTCGTGCTCGCGCCGGCCGGTCGTCACCGCGAGCAGCGAGCAGAACGGCGCCACGAACAGCCACAGGACCACGGCCTTGGCCACGAGGAGGCGGTTGAGCATCCTCGGGTCGTCGATGGCCTCCATCACCCGGATCCGGTCGGGGGCGAGCATGTTGGTGGCGGGCACGTCGGAGTACATCCAGCTGGCCAGGATCATCGGGAAGGCCAGCGGGCTGGTGATGGTGAAGAACCAGTCCCGGGGGAACAGGAACCAGGCCCCGGTCATCAGCACGGCGTTGGCCACGACGGTGCTCGGGACGATGAAGGGCGGGCTGAGCGCCTGGGCCATCTCGGCGCGCACCGCGGCCCGGAAGGTGGCGGGCATCACCGCGCCGCGCGCCTGCTCGCGGGCCAGGAACTCGGTGAGGTTGGCGGGGACGGGGATGCGGCGGGATGGTCCGCTGCGGCTGGCTCCGTCGCTCACAGCCGACAGCATCGCCGACGTCGGCCCTCGCGGCGCGCACGCCGCGGCGCGACGAGGGCCCCGCCGAGGCGGGGCCCTGTCAGCGTCCTGGTCCGGGGTGTGGCGGGGTCAGCGACCGACGTTGCCGGCGTCGACCTTCATCTGCAGGCCGGTGACGTACTTGGCCTCGTCGCTGGCGAGGAACGCCACGGCGTCGGAGATGTCCTCGGGCTCGGCGAAGGCGACCGGGAGGGTGTTCATGAACGTGGGGCCGACGGTCTCGGCCCGCTCGTTGATGAGGTCCATGAGCCCCACGGCCTCGCCCATGTGGGTGGCCACGCCGCACGGGTGGATGCTGTTGGCCCGGATGCCGTAGTCGCCGTACTCGATGGCCAGCGCGTTGGTGAGGCCGACCAGGCCGTGCTTCGAGGCGGTGTAGGACAGCGTGAACGGCTGGCCCTTGAGCCCGGCCGCCGAGCTGATGACGATGATCGACCCGCCGGTGCCCTGCTCGAGCAGGTGGGGAAGGGCGGCCTGAACCGTGTTGAAGGTGCCGGTGAGGTTCACGTCGACGACGTCGTTCCACTGGTCCTGGGTCATCTCGTGGCTGCGGGCCCAGGTGAGGATGCCGGCGTTGGCGACCACGACGTCGACGCGACCGAGCTCGGCCACGCCCTTGTCGACGAGCGCCCGGAGCGCGTCGGCGTCGCGGACGTCGACCTCGGCGGAGACGGCCCGGCGGCCGAGGGCCTCGACCTGCTCGACCGTGGTGGAGAGGTCGTCGGAGCTGGCGGGCGTGATGGTGGAGCTGCCCACCGGGCCGCACGCGTCACAGAGGATGAGGTCGGCGCCCTCGGCCGCCAGGCGCACCGCGTGCGAGCGCCCCTGCCCACGGGCCGCACCCGTGATGAACGCGACCTTGCCGTCGAGCCTGCCCATGCGATCCCCGTTCCGTCCCGTCGGACTTCCGTAGGCCGTGGAATGTAGTGGCGACGGTGGCTCGACGGGTTTCTCGGCGTCGTGGGTGGTCGTCCATGTCGAGCACCTCCACGCTGCAGGGTGGGGGCTCGCCGACATGTGTGGTCACTCATGTTGCTGTTTCCGCGAATCGATGGTTTAGTCGGCCAATGACAGGCGGGGCGGTCGACGCGGTGCTGACCGGGGTCGAGCCCCGAGGTCACCCCGACCGTCGAAGGCCGACCGGTCGAGGCGCGCAGAGCGCCACGTGACCGCTGCGGGTGGCCGGCCACTTCCGCCGGGGCTGGTCGCGACCAAGCTGCACGCGCCCAGCCCGCGTCGGGAGCTCGTCCGACGCGATCGCCTGACCGCACGGCTCGACCCCGCCGCCCTACCGACCTTCACGATCGTCAGCGCACCTGCGGGCTTCGGGAAGACGACCCTCCTCGCCTCCTGGTTCGCCGGAGCCCGAGCTGCGGGCCTCACGGCCGCCTGGCTGGCCCTCGACAGGCGCGACAACGACCCGGCCGTCTTCCAGTCCTACGTCCTCGCGGCGCTCGGCTCCGTCGACCAACGGGTCGGCACGGCCGCCCAGGATCTGCTCGACCGGTCCGAGTCCGCGCACGCCGTCCTCGGGGCCCTCCTCAACGACCTGGTCTCCGCGGAGGACCACGTCGTGCTGGTCCTCGACGACTACCACGCGATCGAGTCCCAGGACGTCCACGAGGCAGTGGCGTTCCTGGTCGACAACCTCCCGGGCAACGCGCACCTGGTCATCGCCGGCCGAGCCGACCCGCCGTTGCCCCTCGCCCGGCTCCGAGCCCGGGGCCAGCTCCTCGAGGTCCGGGCGGCGGACCTGCGCTTCACCCCCGCGGAGGTGTCGCAATATCTGAACGGCTCCATGGGCCTCGGCCTCCGCGACGACGCGGTCCACGTCCTCGAGGCCCGGACCGAGGGGTGGATCGCGGCGCTCCAGCTCGCCGCCCTCTCGATGGCGGGGCGCGACGACGTCCAGGAGTTCATCGCGACGTTCGCGGGTGACGACCGCTTCGTCGTCGACTTCCTCGCGGAGGAGGTCCTCGAGCGTCAGCCCGACGAGGTCCGCGAGTTCCTGCTCGACACCTCCGTGCTCGAGAGGTTCACCGCTCCGGCCTGCGACGCGCTGACGGGTCGGAGCGACAGCTCGGCCATGATCGAGCGCCTCGATCGGGCGAACCTCTTCCTGATCCCGCTCGACGATCGCCGTCGGTGGTTCCGCTACCACCACCTGTTCGCCGATGTGCTGAGGGCTCGGCTGGTCGCCGAAGGCCCCGGACGGGCGGCGGAGCTCCACCGGCGGGCCAGCACCTGGTGGGAGGAGGAGGGCGACGCCGGAGCCGCGATCCGACACGCGCTCGACGCCGAGGACTTCGAGCGCGCGGCCGACCTGCTCGAAGCGGCAGCACCCGACCTCCGGCGGGCCCGCCGGGAGCAGAGCCTGCGCAGCTGGCTGGAGGAGCTTCCCGACGACGTGATCGCCGAGCGGCCGCTGCTCGCCATGGCGCTGGTGGGCGCCCGGGTGGCCACGCACGACCCGACCGGGGTGGCCGAACTGCTGGCCAACGTCGAGAGCAGCCTCGACGATCCAACGAGCGGTGCCCGCGCCCTCGATCCCGTGCAGCTCGATGGGCTCCGGGTCGAGGTGCTCGTCCATCGCGCCGGCCTGATGATGCTGGCGGGAGACTTCGAGGGCACGCTCCCGATCGCCCACGAGGTGCTGGGGCTCGTCCGCCCCGGCGACGACCGCCTCCGCGGGGTGGCGAACGGGCTGCTGGGGCTGGGCCACTGGGCGATCGGCCGCCTCGAGGACGCGCTGGGCTTCTACGCGGACGCGATCGGCGCGTTCACCGCGTCGGACCACCTGGCCGACATGCTCGGATGCTCACTCGCTCGAGGCGACGTCCTGATCGCACTCGGCAGGCTGACCGACGCCGAGCGGACCTTCGAGGCCGGGCTCCGGGTCACCGCTGAGCACCCGCTGCTCAGAGGCGCGGCCGACATGCACGTCGGGCTCAGCGAGGTGCTCATCGAGCAGAACGACCTGCCCGCCGCCGAAGAGCACCTGAGCGCCAGCCTCGCGCTCGGGGAGGCGGCGGGGCTCCCTCAGCACCCCTACCGCTGGCGGGTCGCCATGGCGCGCCTGTGCAGGGCGCGGAACGAGCTCCCCCGGTCCCTCCTCCTGCTCGAGCAGGCCGGTCCGCTCTACCAGACCGACTTCTCTCCTCCGGTGCGGCCGGTCGCCGCTCTCGAGGCCAGGGTTCGGCTCACCGAGGGTGACATCGATGCGGCGATCCGGTGGGCACGAGACCGTGGTCTCGGCCCCGACGACCCTCTGAGCTACATCCGGGAGTTCGAGCACATCACGCTGGTCCGCACGCTCATCGCCCGCCACGAGCGCGACCGTGACGGTGCGAGCCTCGACGACGCGGTGAACCTCCTCCAACGGCTGCACACCGCCGCGGCCGCCGGCCGTCGACGCGGCAGCCTCATCCAGATCACGATCCTCCAGGCCGCGGCGCTCCACGCGGTCGACCGGATCGACGACGCGGTCCGCGCCCTCGAGGACGCGGTCGCCCTCGCCGCACCCGAGCGCCAGGTGCGCATGTTCCTGCACGCCGGCCCTGCGGTGGTCACCCTGCTCCGGGGGATGGACGAGCAGATGGCGGCGATGCCGACGCTGCAGGCCGCCCTCGGCTCGCCCGCTCCGGCCGCTCGCCCGGACACGCCCGGCTCCGACGCCCTCGTCGACGACCTGAGCGCAAGGGAGCTCGACGTGCTCCGGATGCTGCGCACCGACATGAGCGGCCCGGACATCGCGAGCCACCTGTTCGTGTCGGTGAACACCCTGCGCACCCACACCCGAAGCATCTACGTGAAGCTCGGGGTGAACAGCCGGCGCGAAGCCGTGAGCCGCGCCGGCGAGCTCGGCCTCTGAGCCCCGGCGACGCCGATCACCACGTCACTCACCACATGTGGTGATGACCACTCACCAGGTCGCTTCGTACGTTCGACCCGTGCAGTACGAGATCAGGGTCGAAGGGCGCCTCCAAGCCCGATGGGCAGCGTGGTTCGACGAGCTGGCCATCACCACAGCAGGCGATGGAACCACGGTGCTCCGAGGATCCGTTCCTGATCAGGCCGCACTGCACGGCCTCCTCCAGAAGGTCCGCGACCTCGGCATCCCGCTGATCTCGCTGACCCCGGTCGAGGAGGCCACCGACCCCGCAGCACGACCTGAGGAAGGGACCTGACCATGGCCACCACACCCCGAACCCGGAAACCCCCGATGGACCGCACCCGGAGGGCGGCGCTCTACGCCGGCCTCTTCTACATCGGCACCTTCGTCTTCTCGATCCCCGCACTGGCGCTCTACGACGGCATCGTCAACGACCCCAACTTCGTCCTCGGCGCCGGGCACGGAGGTGGAGTGCTGTGGGGCGGACTCATCGAGGTCCTCACCGGCCTCACGGGGATCGGCACCGCCGTCGCCGTGTACCCCGTGATCAAGCGCTACGGCCCGAGCCGGGCCCAGGGCTTCATCGCCAGCCGCACCCTCGAGGCTGCCGTCATCTTCGTCGGCGTCCTCAGCGTCCTCACCGTCTACACGATGCGACAGGACTTCACGGCCGGCGCCGACGCCGCCAGCGTGACCACCACGGCGAACGCGCTCGTCGCGCTGAAGAACTGGAGCTTCCTGTTGGGCCCCGGTGTCATGCCGGCGATCAACGCCCTCTGCTTCGCCACGATCCTCTACACGACCCGGCTCGTCCCCCGGATCATCCCCACCATCGGGCTCATCGGCGCACCGCTGCTGGTGCTCTCCTCCGTCGTCACCCTGTTCGGCGGCTGGGCGCAGGTGTCGTCGACGGCGACGCTCTTCGCCCTCCCCATCGCCGCCTGGGAGCTCTCCGTCGGGATCTACATGCTGGTCAAGGGCTTCCGCACCCCGTCGGTCGCGACGACCACGCCCGGGGTCCCGGCCGACCCGGGCGTCACCGCCCTGGTCGAGGCCTGAGCCGCCTGGTTGGTGGGCGACAGCTACGGAGCATCGGCTCGCCCGGGCGGCTGGTGACCGGCGCTGGTGGACGCCGGGCCGACCGCGACGACAGGAGGGGCCCACCGCGGTGGGCCCCTCCTCCCGCGTCGGGATGGCGGCGAGCGGAGGCGTCGCCGCGCTCGCCCTCCGCTACCGCGCCCGGGCGATGTTGGCCGCGATGGCGTCCCACAGGACCGGCCACAGCGGCCCGGGCCGGTCGTGACCCATGTCGGTGACGATGACGAGCTCGGCGTCGGGGATCACCTCGGCCGTCCGCTGGCCGCCGCTGGGCGTGATCAAGGTGTCGTCGGTTCCGTGGATCACCAGTGTCGGGACGTCGAGCTCCGCGAGGTCCTCCTCCAGCGAGCCGGTCGCGAGGAGGGCCGCCAGCTGACGGACGGTTCCTCCGGGGCACAGCCCCCGGTCGTAGCTGGCCGCGGCCAGGGCGGCGACCACCGGCTCGTCGAAGTACCTCCTCGACGACCACACCCGGCTGCTGGCGACGGTGTCGGCGATGTAGGTGTCCCTGTCGGGCGAGGCCGGCTTCATGAGCGCAGCGAAGGCTTCCGGAGTCGACTGCCCCACGTCGGGCGATCCGGTCGACGACATCATCGACGTCAACGTGGCGACCTGCTCCGGATGGCGGATCGCGACGAGTTGGGCGACCATGCCGCCCATCGACGCGCCGACGACGTGGACCCGGTCGTGGCCGAGCACGCTGGCGAGACCGGCGGCGTCGTCGGCGAGGTCTGCGAGCCGGTAGGGGGCGAGGCGCCGAACGGTCTCGAGGTCACCGCTGGATGCCGCCCCGATCAGCTCACCTAGGTCGAGTTGGTGCTCTTCCAGCTTCGTGGACAAGCCGGTGTCCCGGTTGTCGAAGCGGATCACGAGCAGCCCTCGCCGAGCGAGGCCCTCGCAGAAGCCGGTGTCCCAGGAGATCAGCTGCGCGCCGAACCCGGCGATCAGCAGGACCGCAGGATCAGCTGGGTCGCCGAACGTCTCGTACTCGAGGGTGATCCCACCCGGGACAGCCACCTGCGACATCGAAGGTCCTTCCGGTTCGGCCGGGAACCTATCGGTGACACGGCCCTTCGCCTGCGGGAGATGCGGGTCGACCGCCCGGTGACCCCGCCGGCGGGGTCACGCGAGCTTGCGGAACATCTCCTCGACCGTCTCGAGTGGATATCCCTCGGCAGCGGCCCTCTCCGGGTTGGCGAGGCAGTAGGTCAGTCCCGCGCTCACGAGCTTGAAGCCGACCTGTTCGAGCGCCTTGTTGGCCGCGGACACCTGGGTGACGAGGTCGCGGCACTCGCGGCCCTCGTCGAGCATCCGTTCGATGCCCCTGACCTGCCCCTCGACGCGATGCAGCCGCGCCCGAAGGTCGGCGACGACAGCTTCGGGGAGTTCCATCGGGGCCTTCAGCCCGCGTCCGGAGCCGGGGCAGGCGCGAACTCGCGGAACGCTTCGAGGGCCCGAGGGGCCCAGACGCTGGCAGGCCCACCGTTCATCAGGAGGGCGACCCCCAGCGCCTCGGCGACCTCGGCCTCGGTGGCGCCGGCCGCAGCGGCCGCCCGGGCGTGATAGGCGACGCACCCGTCGCAGTGCTCGACGACACCGATGAGCAGCGCCATCAGCTCCTTGATCCGGGTGGGCAGAGCGCCTTCGGCCATCGCCGATCGGTGGAGCTCGGCGAAGCCCGCCCACGTCTCCGGGATGGCCTTGCGGAGGTCACGTGTGGGTTGACGCAGGTCATTGGCGACGTCGTGGAAGTGACCCATCGGACGTCCTTCCCTCGGAGTCAGGCGGGGGCTCCGCCGCGATGATCGGTGTGGAGGTGGGCCAGCGAGTAGAGGGGGCAGTAGGCGACCGCTGCCGTGCCCACCATCACCGCCGCCAGCACCACGAGCACCACGCCGAGCACCGAGGCGAAGCCGGCCAGAGCCGCACCGATGACCAGGAGCGGCGCGACCACGAACGCTCGGACGATGCGATCTGCGGTTCCCATGTTTCGAGTCATCTCACACTCCTCGATCGGCTGATGGTGCTCACGATCGCTCCACGGAGGAGGCCGGAACAGAGGCGAAGGTCATACCCCCAGGGGTATCCATCAGCGGCTCGAGGCCCGCCTGCCTTCCCTCAGTGCTCGGGCGGCACCATCACAAGGGATTGCCGCCAGAGGTCGACGGGCTGGCCGTCGCGGCCCCGCAGGCGCTGGGTGACCATCGCAGATCGCCGGAGCATCGTCGCCAGGCTGACCAGCAGGACGAACAGGAGCGGCAACTCGGCGAGCAGAGCGGAGAAGATCGCAGTCGTCTGGTCGGGGGTCCCCCACGAGAGGCTCAGGTCGAACCACATGTCGCAGACGACGAGCGTCGCCGTCACCGTCAGAGCCACCAGCGCGAGCTGGCGGCGCCGCCACACCGTCCATGCGCTCAGGGCCAGGGCGGCGATCAGTGCGACGTCGAATCCGACCCACGCGGTGCGCCAGGCGCCGACGGACGTGGTCATCGGCAAGGAGGCGGAGAGCAGGACGACCCACGGCACGAGGACGATCGCGCCGAACACCGTCACGCCCAGCACCAGGATCCGCCGGCGAGGCACCCGCGCCGCCGGGCTCGGACGAGCGACGAGCCGGTCCAGCTCGCGCCTCACCCGATCCTGCTCCTGACGGCTCCAGGCCCTGATCTCGCCCGCGTCGGGTCCAGTGATCATGCGGGAAGTCTCGTCCCTGACGGGCCACGCCCGGTCCACCGGTGCGTCACGTCGAGGACCGGATGAGCCGCTGGAGCTGCTCCGGCGTGGGGACGCGTCCGGACACGACCACCTCGTCGTCGACGACGAGCGCCGGGGTGCTCATGACGCCCCAGGCCACGATCTCGCCCTCGTCGGTGACGCGATCGATCTCTGCGTCCTCGCCCATCTCGGCGAGCGCCTGTCGGGTGTTGGCCTCGAGGTTTCTGCAGTTGACGCAACCGCTCCCGAGGATCTTGACGTCCATGAGCTGGCTCCTTTCAGAGGACGACGTTGAACAGGTAGCCGATGGCGATGATGGAGGTGGCGACGACAGCGACGAAGGTGGCGATCAGGCGGGGCTTCAGCACGCGTCGCAGCAGGATCATCTCCGGGAGGGAGAGGGCGACCACCGCCATCATGAACGCGAGGACCGTCCCTATCGGGAGGCCCTTGGAGTGGAGTGCTTCCACCAGCGGGAGCACTCCGGCGGCGTTCGAGTAGAGGGGCACCCCGAGGCCGACCGCGATCGGCACCCCGAACGGGCCGGTCGCGTGGGTGGCGAACCAGTCGGCAGGCACCCAACCGTGGATGATCGCTCCGAGCCCGACACCCACGAGGAGGTAGGGCCAGATCTTGCGGAGGATCGTGGCGACCTCCTCGCGCCCCATCTGCAGCCGGTCGTCCCAGCTCAGGCCCTTCGACGGGTCGATGAGCTTCCCCCGGAGCCGGGTCTCGAAGACGAACGGCTCGACCCAACGCTCGAGGTGCAACCGACCGAGCACGTAGCCCGCCACGGAGGCGATGACCAGGCCGGCACCGATGTAGAGCAGCGTGATCTGCCACCCGAACA
The DNA here is from genome assembly GCA_945957335.1 of uncultured Actinomycetes bacterium. Lineage (GTDB taxonomy): Bacteria > Actinomycetota > Acidimicrobiia > Acidimicrobiales > Acidimicrobilacustridaceae > CAMFLJ01. Next base: position 11,787 of record CAMFLJ010000088.1, read on the forward strand.
GGCCCCAGAGCATGACGATCGCGACCTCGTTCACGAGCGGCGACGCGATCAGGAAGCTGAGGGTCACCCCGAGAGGAACCCCTGCCGCGACGAAGCCGATGAACGCAGGGACGGCGGAGCACGAACAGAACGGCGTCACGACGCCGAGCCCGGCTGCGGCGACATTTCCCACGCCTTCCCGCCGCCCGCCGAGGAGGGCCCGGGTGCGCTCCACGCTCATGAAGCTCCGCAGCACCGTGACCACGAAGATGATCCCGGTCAGGAGCAGGACGATCTTCGTGGTGTCGTAGGCGAAGAACAGCATCGAGTCGCCGACGCGGGCGTCGAGGTCGAGGCCTACGACATCGCCGAGCAGCCACTCCCAGAAGGGCTGGTTGAGCTCGTAGAGCACGACCCAGATGGCGGCGGCGGCTGCAACGCCGACCCAGCGGCGAACGGCCGGATGCGGATGGGAGAGGACCGGCGCGGTCATGGCACTTCCTTCGCGGGCCGGGGAACCGAAGCCGCCAGCTCGTCGACAGCGGTCTCGCTCAGCGAGTAGTCGATCCAACGGCCCCGCCTCGTCGCCGTGACGAGCCCGGCGTCACGCAGCACGTTGAGGTGGTGGGACATGAGTGGTCCAGCAAGCCCGGTGCGACCACGGAGCTCGCACACACACGTTG
>CAMFLJ010000089.1 GCA_945957335.1 uncultured Actinomycetes bacterium
CCCCTCGTCGGTGGGCATGAAGCCGCGGGCCGCCTCGGCGGCGGCGCGCAGCGCCGGGTCCATGGTCACGATCGCTCCGCCGCTGCCGGGATCAGATCTCGTCGGGGGTGTCGTCCTCGAACACCTCGACGTGGAAGAGCTTGTCGAGGACGAAGAAGCGCACCACCCAGAGCACACCGAACGAGCACAGCTGCACGAAGAGGATCGCCAGCTTGTTCGTGGTGTGGTCCTGGGCGAAGTGGATGGCGATGGTGGAGATCACCAGGCCGGCGATGGTGAAGACCCAGAACGGCAGGACCTCCTTGCGCCAGTGGCTCTTGCCGCGCTTGCCCCAGACCCACGCCCGGTTCATGTAGTAGGCCGGCACCGCGGAGATGGCCACCGCGGTGATGTTGGCCTCCACCGGGTTCATCCAGTGCTGCAGCACCACCAGCAGGCCGCCGCCGACCAGCACGTTGACGACCGAGACCAGCACGTAGCGCAGGCCCTTGGTGCGGATCAGGCCGATCACGTAGCCGACGATCCCGGCGGGTGCGGGCTGGGCGGCGGGCGCCGCCGGTGTCTCGATGCTCATGGTGACTCGATGCGTTCGGGGGGAGGGCACCCGGTTCCGTCAAACCAGGCAACCCTAGCCGTGGGCAGGGCGCTCACCCATGTCATCGGCACGGTCAGGTGGCACCCGCGCGGTCGAAGGTCCCCGGGCCGGTGCCCGCCCCGGACGAGCCGACGACGGCCCTCAGGCGCCGGCCAGGGAGTTGGCCCGGGCGATGGCGCCGAGCCACTCGCCGCTGGGCTTCACCGTGCGCCGCTGGGTGGCCCGGTCGACGGCGACGATGCCGAACCGGGGCCGGTAGCCGAAGGCCCACTCGAAGTTGTCGAGCAGGCTCCAGTACGTGTAGCCGCCGACGTCGATCCCCTCGGCCAGGCACGCCTGCACGCCTTCGAGGGCGGTGCGCACGTAGGCGATGCGCTGGTCGTCGTCGTCGGTGCCGATGCCGTTCTCGGTGACCTCGAGCGGCACCGTGCCACCGGTGACCTCCCAGGCCCGACGGATGCAGCCGGCCAGCGCGTCGGGGTAGTACTCGTAGCCCATCGGCAGGGTGGGCACGCCCTCCTCGGCGCCGATGACCCCGCCCGGCCCGACCCGGGTGCGGCTGTAGGTCTGCACGCCGAGGAAGTCGTCGCCGCGGGCGAGCTCGAGGTAGCGGTCCTCCATGAGGGCGCGCTGCTGGTCGCGCTGGGCGACGGCGCCGTCGTCGTCGGCCGGGACGGCCTGGTAGTCGGCCATCGAGAGCGTGAGGCCCACCGGGAAGTCGCCGGGCCCCGACTTCAGCACCGGCACGACGCGCTCGTGGGCGGCGAGGAAGTTGTCGGTGGCCGCCCCGAACCGGGCCTCGTCGACCGCGCCGGGTGGGAAGAACCCGAGCAGGTAGCCGATGGTGGCCACCACGTTGGGCTCGTTGATCGTGCAGGCCCGGCCGATGAGGTCGCCGAGGTGGGCGACGGACCGCTCGGCGAAGCGGAGGTAGCGCTCGACGATCCGGGGGCCGTCCCAGCCGCCCTCGGCCACCGCCCATCGGGGCGTGGTGAAGTGGTGGAAGGTGACGACGGGCTCGACGCCGTGGGCCAGGCACGAGGCGCACACCCGGCGGTAGTGATCGAGCGCGGCGAGGGAGAACTCACCCGGCTCGGGCTCGATCCGCGACCACTCGAGCGAGAACCGGTAGTGGTCGAAGCCGAGGGCGGCCAGCAGGGCGATGTCGTCGTCGTAGCGGTGCCACTGGTCGCACGCGTCGCCGCTGGGCTCCTCGCACGGGCTCCCCTCGGCGTGCTCCCAGGCCCACCAGTCGTTGTTCCAGTTGCCGCCCTCGACCTGGTGCGCGGCGGTGGCCGTGCCCCAGCGGAAGCCCTCGGGGAAGTCGGTGCCCATGGCGCCGGACCCTACCGAGCGGCGCCGGGCGGCGACGGGCCGACCACCACGGCGGGGCGGGTCGCCCGGCGCGCCCTGCCGGATGTGGGAGATTCGTGGGCGTGTCCCAGGCCGCCGTCGACGCACTGATCGCCCTGCTCGACCTCGAGCCCATCGAGGTCAACATCTTCCGCGGGGTCAGCCCGCCCGCCGAGCGCCAGCGGGTGTTCGGGGGCCAGGTCGCGGGCCAGGCCCTGGTCGCGGCGGCCCGCACCGTCGAGCCCGACAGCCTCGTGCACTCGCTGCACGCCTACTTCCTGCGGCCCGGCGACACCCGGGTGCCGATCCTCTACATGGTCGACCGCATCCGTGACGGCCTGTCGTTCGTCACCCGCCGCGTCACCGCCGTGCAGCACGGCCGGGCCATCTTCAGCCTCTCGGCGTCGTTCCAGGTGCCCGAGGACGGCTTCGACCACTCCGCCGAGATGCCCGACGTGCCCGCCCCCGAGACCCTGCCGACGCTGCGGGAGCGCTACGAGGAGATGGCCGAGGACGACGAGCGCCTCGCCGGCAAGGCCGAGTCGGAGTTCACCCTCGACCTGCCCTTCGACCTGCGCAACTGCGACTGGAGCCTGTCCGACCGCGAGCGGGCGCTGCCGCCGTACCAGCGGATGTGGGTGAAGGCGAGCGGCGTGCTGCCCGACGACCCGGTCATCCACGCGTGCGCGCTCACCTACGCGTCGGACATGACCCTGCTCGACACCGCGCTGCTCCCCCACGGCCTGCACCGGCTCGACAACGCCTTCCTGGCCAGCCTCGACCACGCCATGTGGTTCCACCGGCCGTTCCGCGCCGACGAGTGGCTGCTCTACGCGCAGGACACGCCGTCGGCGTCGGGCGGGCGCGGCTTCGCCCGCGGCCAGGTCTTCACGAGCGAGGGCAAGCTGGCCGTCACCGTGGTGCAGGAAGGCCTGATCCGTCCGCCCCGCTGACCACGGTCCGCCCTGGGGCCTCGGTAGCCTCTGCTCCACCATGGCGAGCACCACTCCCCCGCGCCCCGACCGGCGCCCCGCCACCCGTGCCCGGGTGGCTGCGGTCGCCGCCCTGGCGGCGGTGGCGCTCGTGGGCGCGGCCTGCTCCTCGGGTGGCGCCTCGTCGTCGGGCACCACCTCGACCACCGTCGCGCCGACCACCACGACCACCGCCCCGGGCCCGGGCCCCGGCCCGACCTCGCTCGATGGCGTGGCCGTGCAGCTCCAGACCATCGTCGCCCCCGGCTCAGCCGGTGGCGCCACGGGGTCGACCACCACCACGGTCCCGGGCTCGGTCGGCGAGGTCACCTTCCTGGACAACCCGACCGCGATGGCGTCGCGCAACGGCCGCGACCAGATCTGGATCACCGAGCGCGGCGGCACGGTGCGCATCCTGACGGTGAACACCGAGTGGGACGCCACCGCCGGCAAGCCGAAGCGCACCGGCTACACGCTGCTGCCCGGCAACGCCCTCGACATCTCCTCGCTCACCACCGAGGACGGCGAGCGCGGGCTGCTCGGCCTGGCGTTCTCGAGCGACGGCCGCACCCTCTACCTGCACCACACCGCCACCAACGGCGACGTCGTGGTGGCCGCCTACGACGTGGTCGACGGGCAGCCCTTCAGCGGCGGCACCGGTGGTCCCCCACCGAGGGCCGAGACCGTCGCCAAGGTCGACCCGGCGAGCCGCCGCGTGCTGCTCACCATCCCCCACCAGGACGCCTCGAACCACAACGGCGGGCAGCTCACCATGGGCCCCGACGGCTACCTCTACATCGGGGTGGGCGACGGTGGCGGCACCGGTGATCCCAACGGCAACGCGCAGAACCTCGACACCCTCCTCGGCAAGATCCTGCGCATCGACGCCGCCACCTTCGTGCCCCTCCAGAGCCCCTACGGGATCCCCGTCGACAACCCCTACGCGCAGGGCGGCGGCAAGCCCGAGATCTACCTCTCCGGCGTCCGCAACCCCTGGCGGTTCTCCTTCGACCGGGCCAACGGCGACCTGTGGGTCGCCGACGTGGGCCAGGACCAGATCGAGGAGATCGACTGGCTGCCCCGCATCTACGGCGCCGGGCGCGGCGCCAACCTGGGCTGGAACTGGTTCGAGGGCAACCAGCCCTACCGCACCGACGGCACCCCGCCCGAGGGCACGGTGAAGGCGTTCCAGACCTACCCCCACGCCAACGGCGCCTGCTCGATCACCGGCGGCTACGTCTACCGCGGCACCGGCGTGCCCTCGCTCGTCGCGGCGAGCGCCGAGGGCGGCAGCGTCTACGTGTACGGCGACTACTGCACCGGCCAGGTGCGCGGCCTGCTCTCGCGCCGCGGCATCGTCGTCGCCGACGCACCCCTCGGCGTGGGCACGGCCGCCAACAACCTGGTGAGCTTCGGCCAGGACGACGACGGCGAGCTCTGGGTCCTCGCCGCCGACGGCACCCTCTCCAAGGTCGTGTCCCGATGAGCACCGCCGACGCCACACCGCCCACCTCGACCCCGGACCCGTCCGCGGACGCAGACGGCTCCGTGCCGGCCATCACCGACGCCGACGCCAAGCCGCGTTGGCGCCGCGGTCGCCAGCTCTCGGACGGCTCGCGGATCTACTGGTGGAAGGAGATGCTGATCGTCCTCGTGGTCGACGTGATCTACGAGTCGGTCCGCAACCTGTCGTCGGCCAAGCCCCAGAAGGCCTACGACAACGCCATCCGCCTGATCGGCTGGCAGAAGGACCTCGGCATCTGGCACGAGCACGCCATCCAGCAGTGGGCGCTGGGGTTCACGCCGCTGATCATCGCCGCCAACTACTTCTACGGCTCTGTGTACATCGCGGCCACCGTGCTCGGCCTGATCTTCCTCTACCGCTTCCACAGCGACGACTACCCGCTCTGGCGGAACACCCTGGCCATCGGCACGCTGCTCGGGCTCATCGGCTTCGCCACGTTCCCGCTGATGCCGCCGCGGCTGCTCGACAGCTGGGCCGACCCCAACGGGCTGTTCCAGTTCGACGCCAACACGTTCTTCCACTTCAAGGACACCCTCGTGCAGTACCCGACCTTCTGGTCGTTCAACGACGAGGGCATGAAGACGATCTCGAACCAGTTCGCCGCCATGCCGTCGCTGCACTGCGGGTGGGCGTTCTGGGGGCTGGCCGTGTTCTTCCCCCGGGTGAAGACCTGGTGGGGCAAGACCCTCGCCATCCTCTACCCGGTCACCACGATCTTCGTGGTGGTGATCACCGGCAACCACTACTTCCTCGACGCCGTCGGCGGCCTGACGATCATGCTGGTCGGCTACGGGCTGGCCCGGTTGATCACCCGGGCGGGGCGCGGCCCCAAGATCGTGCACACGCCGTCGGAGGAGCTCTCGACGATCGACGTGGCCGACGGCGGCCCCCACGGGGCCAGCCCCGCCGGCGCCTGAGGCGACAGCACAGCCCCGCCGGCGCCTGAGCGCCGAGACGGGCGGGGTCAGCCCCGCAGGCCCGGGACCCCCGAGCACATCTCGATGGCGCTGCGGTAGGCCGCCACGTTGCGCTCGACCACGTCGGTCCAGTCGACCGGCGACGGCGTGTCGCGGTTGTGCTTGGTGATGACGAGGCGCAGCTCGCGGTCGCGGACGATGCGGGTGAGCTGGTCGACCATGTCGGCGTCGGTGGAGGCGAGCAGCCCCTCGCGGCCGTGGACGACGAACTCGCGGATGCCGGTGCGGGCCTTGGCCACCACCGGCAGGCCGGCGCAGCGGGCCTCGAGGGCGGCGATGCCGAACGACTCGAGGTTGGCCGGGGCGACGAACACGTCGCTGCGGGCGAAGATCTCGCGGATCTCGTCGCGCGAGCGCCGCCCGACGAGCTCGACCACCTCGGTGAGCCCGTTGGTGCGCAGGAACTTCTCGAGCTGCGGCCGCTCGGGCCCGTCGCCGATGATCACGACCTTCAGCCGGACGTCGCGGTCGAGGCGGGCCACCACCTTGCGGACCATCTTGAGCAGCTGGAGGGGGCGCTTGCGCGGCGCCAGGCGCATCACCGACACCACGGTGACCACCGAGGGGTCGCGCTCGACGGGCTCGACGACCCACTGGTCGTTGTCGATGCCGTTGGGCAGCACGATGACGTCGCGGTCGGGCCCGGCGATGCGGCGGATCGGCTGGGCGGCGACGTCGCTGACCGCGGAGAGCACCGCGGGCCACTGGCTCCAGTGGGCGGCCCGGTCGAGGGCGGCGAACACCGGCGCCGCGTAGCTCCACATGCAGTGCACGGTGACGACGGTGGGCACCCCGGCGCGCTGGGCGCCCGCGGCGGCGCCGTAGGTGAGCGGGCTGGCGATGCCGCCGTGGAAGTGGACGACGTCGACCTGCTCGTGGCGGATGGCCTGGGCCACCAGCCGGAACGCCTTGGGCGTGAACGGGATGTCGAACGGCAGGAGCGGCACGTCGAGGCGGCGCACCGGGACGCCGTCCATCACGGCCGGGCCGGGGGTGGGGGTGATCACGACGACCTCGTGGCCGGCCGCCCGGAGGTGGCGAGCGAGGTCGTGGACCTGCATCTCGATGCCACCGAGACGGGGCACGTAGCAGTCGGACACCAACCCGATGCGCAGGGGCCGATCGGTGGGCACGAGGTCACGGTAGTCCCCACAGGGTGCTGCAAGAATGCCGGGGTGACCGCCCGGACCCTCGTGGCCTTCCACGCCCACCCCGACGACGAGGCCCTCCTCAGCGCCGGGACCCTCGCCCGGGCGGCCGAGTCGGGCCACCGGGTGGTGCTGGTGCTGGCCACCGACGGTGGCGCGGGGGCGGTGGGCGACGGCGTGCTCGACGGCGAGGCGCTGGGCGCACGTCGATCCCGTGAGGCCCAGGCGTCGGCCGACGCGCTGGGCGTGGCCCGCCTCGTGCTGCTGGGCTACGCCGACTCGGGCAGCGACCGTCCCGACACCGACGGCGACGACGGCTGGCCGGCCGGCTCGTTCCGGGCGGCGCCGGTCGAGGAGGCCGCCGAACGCCTGGCCGAGGTGCTGCGCGACGAGCAGGCCGACCTGCTCGTCGCCGACGACGCCAACGGCGGCTACGGCCACCCCGACCACTGCCAGGTCCACCGGGTGGCACGGGCCGCGGCCGCCGCCACCGGCGTGCCACTGGTGGAGGTCACCATCGACCGCGAGTTCCTCTCCGGCGGCATCGAGCTGGCCCGGGGCATGGGCTTCGAGGTCCCCGAGGGCTTCGTGCCTCCCGACGTGTCGGCCTGGTACACGCCCCACGACGCCATCACCCACACCGTCGACGCCGGCCCGGTGCTGGCCGCCAAGAAGGCCTCGATGGCGGCGCACGCCACCCAGGCCACCGGTGCGCCCGACACGGTGCGCACCCTCTCCGTCTTCCTCGGGCTGCCCGACGAGATCTTCGCCATCGCGTTCTCCCGGGAGTGGTTCGTCGTCGCCGACGGCGCCGCCCTTCCCGACGAGCTCGTCGGAGGGCTGTTCGTGCCGGTGCCGCCGGCTGCCGCGTGACCTCGACCGGCGGCGGGGCCGACGACTCGCTCCCGCCCGAGCACCCCGGGCACGACGACCCCGAGGGGCCGTCCGTGCTGTCGGGGCTGACCGCCGACGAGGCGATCGACCCGATGGCCGTCGTCGGCCACGAGCTGCACCGCAAGTCGACGCGGCGGCGGGTGATCGAGGGCCTCGTGTCGCTGGCCGCGGTCGCGCTGATCTTCGTGTTCGTGCTGCCGGCGGTGACCGGCTCGCACTACTCCGAGATCTGGCACGAGATCTCGAAGCTCTCGTGGGTCTGGGTGCTCGGCCTCACGTCGATCTGGCTCGTCGGGATGCTCGCCTACACGGGCGTGCTGACCAACAGCCTCCCGGGGCTGACGCACCCCCAGGCCCTCACCGTGAACTTCGCGGGCAGTGCCGTGTCGAACGTCGTGCCCTTCGGCGGCGCGGTCGGTGTCGGGGCGACCTACGCCATCGACCTCTCGTGGGGCTTCTCGGTGCCACGGGTGACGCTGTCGATCCTGGTGTCGGGCGTCTGGAACGTGTTCGCCAAGCTGTTCATGCCGGTCGTGGCGCTGGGCCTGCTGATCGCCACCGGGCGGGCCACCGGGCACCTGCTCGTGCCCACGTTGATCGGGCTCGTCGCCCTGATCGGGGCGGCGGTCGTGCTCGTGCTGGTGATGAGCAGCGAGATCCTCGCGACCAAGGTCGGGATGCTCGCCCAGCGCGTGGTCGACCCGGTGTGCCGCTGGTTGCGCCGCTCGTCGGCGCCCGACGTCACCACCGGGCTGCTCGAGTTCCGCCACAACAGCATCGGGCTGCTGCGCACCCACTGGCTGCGCCTGACCGTCTGGGTCGTCGTCTACAACGTCATCCAGTTCCTGCTGCTGCTGGCCTGCGTCCGGGCGGTCGGTGAGGGCGCCGAGCAGCTGGGCTGGATCGAGGTGTTCGCTGCGTTCTCGTTCGCCCGCCTGCTCGAGACGATCCCGCTCACGCCCAGCGGCGTCGGGTTCGTCGAGACGGGTGCGGTGGCCGCCCTGATCGGCTTCGGGGGCAGCGACGCGGCCTCGGCCGCCGCGGTGTTCCTGTTCCGCGGCTTCACCTACCTGGCCGAGATCCCCGTGGGTGCCGGCGCATGGGTGGTGTGGGCGACGCGCCGCAGCTGGCGCCGCCCGGTCGGCTCGGCCGACCGCCCCTTCGCGACGTGACCTAGCGCAGCATCGGTTCGGCGGCGGCCTTCAGGGCGTCGAGCGCGTCGGCCCGGCGGGCGCCGGTGCCGAGGTGCCAGTCGGGGACGATGACCTCGTCGACGCCGACCTCGCGCCACGCCCCGACCATCTCGGCGAACGCGCTCGGCGGGCCGGCCACCGCGGCCCGGCCGGCCATCGAGTCGAGGAAGGCGCGGGCCTCGGCAGGGTCGTCGGTGAGCTTCACGACCGCCTGGGTGCTGCGGCGGATGCTGGACGGGTCGCGGCCGATCTCGTCGCAGTGGCGGGCCAGCACCTCGGCCGACACCCGCATCTGCTCCGGCGTGCTCCACCGGTTCCAGGCGTCAGCCCGGCGGGCCACGACGCCGAGCATCCGCTCGCCCTTCGCTCCGACCAGGACCGGCAGCGGGCGTTGGGCGGGCTTGGGCTCGCAGCGGGCGGCGTCGAGGGTGAAGTACGCGCCGTGGAAGGTGGTGAGCTCGTCGGTGAGGAGCCCCCGGACGACCTGCAGGTACTCGTCGAAGCGGCGCACCCGCTGCCCAGGGGTGCCCAGCTCGAGGCCGTACTGCTCGTGCTCGTTCACCTGCCAGCCGGCGCCCAGCCCGAGGGTGAGGCGGCCACCGCTGGCCAGGTCGGTGGTGGCCGCCCAGTTCGCCAGCACCGCCGGGTGGCGGTAGGTGGCCGACAGCACGAGGGGCGCGAGGCGGATGCGCTCGGTGGCGCCGGCGAGCGCGGCGAGGGCGGCGGTGGCCTCCAGCCACGGGGCGCTCGCGGCCCCGAACGAGGCGCCGTCGCCCATGAAGTGGTCGGCCAGGTAGACGCCGTGCCACCCGGTGGCCTCGGCGTGGCGCACGACGTCGAGCAGGTCGGCCCAGGTCTGGTTGGTCGACGGCCACAGCGACAGCTCCATCCCGACAGTCTCCCCCCACCGCATGCCGCCCGCGCCCGGCCCCTCTGGTACAGCACATCGCCCAGGGGCTCATGAACTGAACCAGTGGACGAGAGCGGCCCGTCGTGCGGAGGGGCGGGTGGTCGGGCGGGCGTGACAGAGTGGCCGTCATGACCACGGGGGACCTCTTCGACGAACGCTCGATCCTGCTCACCGACCGCGTCGCCGTCATCACCGGCGCCGCGCAGGGCATCGGCCGGGCCACCGCACTGCTCTTCGCCCGCTGCGGCGCATCGCTGGCGATCTGCGACCGCGAGGCCGACCTTCTCGCCGGCGTCGCCGCCGAGATCGAGGCGCTCGGGCGTCCGGTGCTGAGCGCGGTGCTCGACGTGCGCGACGCCGACGCCGTCGACGCCTTCGCAGAGTCGGTCGGCGAGCGCTTCGGCGTGGTCGACGTGCTCGTCAACAACGCCGGCGGCACGTTCGTGGCGCCCTTCCTCGACATCAAGCCCAAGGGCGAGGCGTCGCTGATCGCCGAGAACTTCACCCAGGTCAGCCACTTCATCCGCCGGGTCGCCCCACTGATGACGAACGGCGGGTCGATCATCAACCTCACGTCGATCGAGGCCCACCAGGCGGGCCCCGGCTTCAGCATCTACGCGGCGATGAAGACCGCGGTGATGAGCCTCAGCCAGACCCTCGCCCTCGAGCTGGGCGGGCGCCGCATCCGGGTGAACTGCATCGCCTCGGACTGCCAGCCGAGCGACGGCGAGAAGGAGACCCGCGCCGAGATGCTCGAGACCGAGATGGAGTTCGTGCCCGCGTTCCTGCCTCCCCTCGGCTACTTCGCCACCCCCGAGGAGTCGGCGGGCACGGCGCTGTTCCTCGCCAGCGACCTCTCCCGCTACATCACCGGCACGACGATCCACGTCGACGGCGGCAACAAGGCGGGCGGCGGCTGGCACCGGCCGGTCGACTCGGCCGCCATGCACGAGGACCTCTGATCCCGATGGCCGCCGGCACCGACGACGTGTGGGGCCTCACCGGTCGCTCGGTGCTGGTCATGGGCGCCGGTGGAGGCGGCATCGGCACCTCGATCGCCGTCCGGATCGGTGAGGCCGGGGCCCGGGTGCTGGCCGTCGACGTCGACCCCGACAAGCTGGCGACCTGCACGGACGCCCTGGCCGCGGCCGGGGTCGAGCACCGCGGCGTGATCGCCGACGGGCGCGACAAGGCGGCCGTCGCCGCGGCGGTCGACGCCGCCTGCGAGCTCGGGACGCTGCACGGCTCGGTGCAGGTGGCCGGCGGCATGTGGCTGCCGCAGTGGGCGCCGTTCGCCAGCGACGACCCCGCCTTCGACGACGTCATGGAGCTCAACTTCGGCACCACGGTGAACGTGGCCCGGGCCGTCGGACGTCGCCTGATCGAGCAGGGCGAGGGCGGCTCGCTCGTCAACATCGCCACCGTGTCGGCGCTCAACGCCATGCCGTACGGCTCGGCGTACGCCGCGGCCAAGGCGGCCGTGCTCTCGCTCACCCGCTCGCTCGCGGTGGAGTGGGGCCGGGAGAACGTCCGGGTGAACGCGGTGGCTCCCGGCTCGATCGCCACGCCGAAGAGCGCGTCGCAGCGCAAGCCCGGCGACACCGACCGCGACGACCTGCTCGTCATCCCGATGCGCCGCCGTGGCACCGGCGACGACATCGCCAAGGCCGTGCTGTTCTTCATCTCCGACCTGGCCGCCTACGTCACGGGCCAGGTGCTGTGCGTCGACGGTGGCACCTCGGTGCGCCCGGCCGTCAACGACGCCGACGAGCTGCCCGTGTTCGTGCACAACGAGGAGCTGCGGGCCCGCCTCACCGGCCACTCGTAGCGGCTGGTCACACTTCGTTGCAGATGTACCAAGTCATCTGACACACTCATCCCATGATCATCCTGGCGGGGATCGTTCCGTTGGCCGTGGGCACCGTCGTCTACCTCGTCTGGCGCAACGGCCACATCACCGGGGACAAGGCCGAGCGGTGGGCGGCGAGCCGTGGCCTCACCCTCACCGACGAGAACCGGGGCACGGTCATCGACTACCTGCACACCGCCGGCCTTCTCCGTGGCCTCGGCCTCCTCGCCGGGCTGGTGCTGCCGATGATGTGGTCCTGGGCGCTCGGCGCGACGGGCCCCGTGATCCCACCGTGGACCTGGGCCTTCCTCGGCTACCTGACGGGCGCCCTGTTCGCCGAGATCTCGTTGCGGCGCCCGACCGGTGGCAGTGCTGCTGCTGCGCCGCGCCACCTCCGGTCGTACATCAAGCCGCTGCTGCTTCGGGGTCAGATCGTGCTGGGGGTGCTGCTCGTCACCGCCGGCCTCGCCGCGCCGTTCGTCCCCCAAGGGAACTGGCCTGTCGCTCGGCCCAGGCTGCCGGCACTCCTGGCCGTGGTGGGCGGACTGATCATCACGCTCAGCCTCCTCGCCGTCGAGCGTTGGCTGGTCCTTCGACCGCAGCCCGTGCTCACCCCCGGCCAGCTGGCCGCCGACGACGCCATCCGGTCACAGTCCGTCCAGTCGATCGCCGCCAGCGGGATGGCGGTGCAGCTGACGCTGCTCGCTCTGGTGCTCGTGCCACTCAACACCGCAGGTGGCATGTGGAAGGTCGTTGCCCTGCTCGGAGGCCTCCTGCACATCGTCGCGCTGTGGGTCTGCCTCGAGTTCGGGCACCTCGGGTGGCGGGTCAAGCGGTCGTTCCCGATCTCGACGGTGAAGGCGGCATCGTGCTGATCGAGATCGACCACTCGTCACC
>CAMFLJ010000090.1 GCA_945957335.1 uncultured Actinomycetes bacterium
GTCGAGTAGACCGCCGGCTTCTCGACGGTGGAGGCGTCGGCGACGGTGGCCGGGTCGAACACGGTGATGTCGGCGTCGGCGCCCATCTGCATCCGGCCCTTGCGGGCCATCATCGGCACCCGGTTCTCGACCCGCTTGGCCGGGATGATCGTGCACTTGGCCACGGCGTCCATCAGCGAGATCACGCCGAGGTCGCGCACGTACGGGCCCACCAGGCGGGAGAAGCAGCCGGCGCCCCGGGGGTGGTTGTTGTTCGACGACTCGGGGATGGCGTCGGAGCCGACCATCGTCCAGGGGGCCTGCACCGCGGCGTTCACGTCGTCCTGGGGGATGGCGTAGGCCACGACCAGCTTGTTCTGGGCCTGGTACTTCTTGAAGCTCGCCGCGGTGAGCCGCTCGGAGGACCCGGCCAGCTGCAGGTCGCCGTAGGAGATGCGGAAGCGGGTCTGCCAGTCGCCGTTGAACCGGGCCGAGGCCAGGTAGGTGCCCCAGAACGTGTAGGGGTAGAAGCAGCCGGTGACGTCGAGGCCCTCGGCCCGGGCGGCCTCGATCCGGGCCATGGCCTCGGGCATCACGTGGGTGGCCATCGACGGGATGTGGTCGACGTGCAGGCTCACGCCGGTCTCCCGGGCCACCTTCAGCACCTCGTCGATGGCGTCGAGCGACGACGCGCCCTCGGTGGGCGACGAGTAGCGGATGTGGGTGAAGAGCGGGACGCCGGCGCGCTGGGCCGCGGTGCCGAGCCCGGCGTACTCCTCGTAGGTGATGTACGGGGCGTACTCGGGGTCGACGGCCAGGCCGATGAAGCCCTCGTCGAGCTGGCGGTTGAGGTCGTCCTCGAGCCGTGAGATCTGCGACGCCGAGGCGGTGCTCTTGATGCCGACCGAGTCGCGGTACCACTGGTCGGAGAAGGCGCCGCCGAAGTGGAGCGGCGGCGTGTTGGCGCCCTTGTAGGAGTTGAAGAACTGGCTGGCGTCGACCGGCGTCTTGATGCCGTGCATGCCGAGGTTGGTGGTGACGCCGTCGCCGAGCTTGTACCAGACGCCGTAGCTGTTGGGCTCGTAGGAGAGCACGTCGATGAAGCCGGGGGCCACGACCTTGCCCGCGGCGTCGACGGTGCTCTTGCCGGTGAGGGGGTCGGTGCTGATGAGGGCGATGCGCTCACCGAGGATGCCGACGTTGGCGACCGCGTCGTAGCCCGTGTCGGGGTCCATCACCCGGCCGCCGTTGATGACCACGTCGAAGACGGTGTCGGAGGGGGGTGGGGCCTCGGCGCCGGCGAGCGACGGGGGGTCGATGCGCTCGGGCTCGGTGACCTTGACGGTGCCCGATCCCGACGAGCCGCTCGACCCGCCCGAGCAGGCGGCCGTGCCGAGCACCGCCACGCCCGCCACCGTCGCCCCACCGATGGCGAGGAAGCGCCGACGGCCCATGCGGGTCGGGTCGGCGGGCGGGGGGACCTGGGGGCCGGGCACGACCGCTGATCGTACCGGCGCCCCTGCCCGCCCCCGGGTCACCCCTCGCGGTGGTGGGGCGGCCCTAGAAGCCGCTGTCGTTGTACTGCTGGATCGCCTGGTTGGTGTCGTCCTTGGCGGTGGCGATGGCCGTGGCCGGGTCGCCGCCCTGGAACGCCACCTGGGCGAGGGCGTTGCGCATCGACACCCGGAACTTGTCGTAGGGGCCGATGAGGGCGCCGGTGAAGTTCGGGTCGACGCCGGTGGTGAACTCGTCGTAGGCCACCTTCAGGAACCGGCCCGAGAGGGTGGTGTTCCAGAAGGTCTGCACCTCGGGGCTCGAGGCGGCGGCGGTGAGGAACGGGAGGTAGGAGCCCTCGACGTGCCACTGCACCTGCTGGGGCTCCTGGTTCCACCACTTGATGAGGTCCCACGACGCCGCCTTCTGGGCGTCGGTGCCGGTGGTGGTGATGAAGAACCCGTTGCCACCGATCTGGGCCCGGCCGGCGGCGTCGACGCCGAACACGGGGGCGGCGCCGATGTCGAGGGCGGAGGTGTCGATGGACGTCGGGTCGCCGATGCCGGTGCTCACCGAGGTGTCACCACCGAGGAAGCTCTCGATGGTCGTGGCCGCGGTGGAGGTCTCCATCGTGATCGAGGCCTTCTGGCTGGCCATGGCCAGGTAGTGGTCGACGTTGCCGTCGGTGGCCTGCGTGGGCAGGAGCAGCCCGTCCTTCACCATCCCCTGGATCCAGTCGAAGAGCTGGTTGGTGGTCTCGGTGTCGAAGCTGGCCTCGGTGGTGGTGCCGCTGCCGTAGCCGTTGTCGTTGTTGACCAGCGGCTGCTTGGTGCCGGTGAGCTGGGTCTCGGGGAGCCACGAGTCCATGCGCAGCACGACCGGGGTCTGGGTGACGTTGGCGGCCTTGAGCTTCTCGGCCATCGAGCGCACGTCGGCCAGGGTCTGCGGCGGGGTCTCGGGGTCGAGGCCGGCCCGCCGGAAGTGGTTCTTGTTGTAGTAGGTGAGCAGGTCCGAGACGCTGGCAGTGCCGGGCCAGATGCCGCCCTTGCTGGTGAAGTGGTTCACCGCCGCAGGCACGAACCCGTCGGTGTTGAGCCCGTCGGCGTCGAAGCACTTCTGGGCCTGCAGCACGGTGCCCGAGTCGATGAGGAACTGGGTGGCGGTGTCCTCGGCCACGATGATGTTGGGCAGGGCGTTGGTGGGGATCGCCTGCTCGTACTTGCGGAGCATCTCCTCGTAGGAGGTGCCCTGCAGCTCGGCGCGCACCTTCACCTTGGTCTGCGAGGCGTTGTACTCGTCGACCATCTTCTCGAAGGTCTGGGCCGCCTTCCCGTTGAGCTGGTACCAGACGACGATGTCGGTGGTGCCGCTGGCGGTGTCCAGCGCGCCGACCGGGCACGGGGGCAGGTCGGCGTTCGCGGCGTCACCGGCCTTGCCGGCGGAGCCGCCTCCGCAGGCGGCGCCGAGCAGGGTGAACGACAGGGCGAGGGCCGGTGCGGCCAGCCAGCGTCGGGATCGGTTCATGGGTGCCTCCGAGGGGCGATGCGTGTGGGGGGCTCGGGGTTCTCTCAGCCCTTGACCGCGCCGGTGGTGAGGCCACGGACGAGCTGGCGCTGCAGGAAGATCAGCAGCAGGAGGATGGGCAGGGCGGCCAGCAGGGCGGCGGCGAAGCCCACGTTGTTGCGGTCGATGGTCTGGGTGGCGACGGTCCGGAGGCCGATCTGGATGGTCTCCCACCGGCCCTCGGTGACCACCGCACGGGGCCAGGTGTACTGGTTCCAGGCGGTGAGGAAGGCGATGACCCCGAACGATGCCACCACCGGGCGGGTGACGGGGATGGCGACGCGGCGCAGGAAGGCGAGGTGGCCGAAGCCGTCGAGCTGCGACGCGTCGAGCAGGTCGCGGGGGATGCCGCGGAACCCCTGGCGCAGGAGGAAGGTGCCGAAGGCGGTGGCGAGGAACGGCGTGATCAGGCCCGGGTAGGAGTTGAGCCACCCCAGCGAGCGGATGGTCTGCACGTTCGGGATGAGGGTGACCTCGATCGGCAGCATCAGGGTGGCCATGAACACGAAGAACAGCAGCCGCCGGAACGGGAACTGCAGGAACGTGAAGGCGTAGGCGGCCAGGGTGGCGGTGATCAGCTGCCCGCCGACGATGCAGACGGTGACCACCGCGCTCACCAGGAACTTGCGGCCGAGGTCACCGTCGGTGAACGCCCGGGTGAAGACGTCCCACTCGGGGTGCACCGGCCACGGCGGCTGGCCCGCCTGCACGTAGGCGCGGGGCTGGGAGAGCGCCCGCACGATGGTCATGTAGACGGGGAAGAGCACGAGCAGCGCGAGGGCGCCCAGCCCGGCGTACCAGGCCCCCTTCTTCCACCTCGCCTGGTGCAGGTCAGTTGCCATAGTGGACCCGCCGATCGAGGATCAGGAACTGCGCCAGGCTCACGACGAGGGTGATGCCGAACAGCCCGATCGCCATCACCGCGCCGGTGCCCTGGTCGACCGGCTGCTGGCTGTTGAAGATCTTCCAGACCAGGGTCTCGGTGCTGCCGAGCGGGCCGCCCTGGGTGAGGATGTCGGCCTGGGCGAAGGCCTGGAGGGCGAAGATCACGAGCACGACGGCCAGGAACATCAGCGTCGGCGAGATCAGCGGCAGGGTGACGCGGAAGAAGCGGCGCACCGGGCCGTAGCCGTCGAGGGTGGCGGCCTCGTCGACCTCGTCGGGCACGGCCTGGAGGCCGGCCAGGACGATGACGAAGGTGAGCCCGAGGTTCTGCCAGACCGACGAGAGGGCCACCCCCCGCAGCGCGGTGTCGGGGTCGGAGAGGCTGAACATCTTCACCGAGGCGAAGTAGCCGATCTGGGGGTTGAGCAGGACGACGAAGATCACCGACGCCACGGCCACCGAGGAGGCGATCGTGGAGGAGAAGATCATCTGGAACACCTTGATGCCCTTGAGGCGGCGGTTGGCGGCCACGGCCAGCAGCACCCCGAGGACCAGGCCGAGCGGCACCGTGTAGAGCACGTAGGTGCCGGTGATGCGGACGCCCTCGCGGAACTGCTCGCCGCCGAGCACGTCGCCGAAGTGCGACCACCCCACCCAGCGCTCGGCCGTGCCGGTGCGGTTCTGCTGGTGCAGCCCCATCACGAAGAGCCGGTACAGGGGATAGAAGAAGAACCAGGCGAAGACGATCGCCGAGGGCACCAGCAGGGCGTACCCGAGCAGGGCCTCGCGGGCCCGCCTGGTCAATTGAGCCTCTCGGTCGTGTCGGGGTCGAAGAGGTGCACCTTGGCCGGGTCGGCGGTCAGGGGCAGCACGTCGCCGGTGGCCACCGGGTCGTCGCCCGCGGCCTGGCGGATCGTGATCTGGTGGCCGGCGAGGTCGCACACCACCAGGCGCTCGTGACCCAGCCACTCGACGGCGCGCACCTCGGCCTCGACCTGCCCGGCCGCGTCGACGACGAGGTCCTCCGGGCGCACCCCGATGATCACCTCGGTGCCGTCGGCCAGCGGCTCGGCGGCCAGGCCCTCGACCTCGATCGACTGGCCCCCGAGGCGCACGCTGGTGGCGCCCTCGGACCGCACGACCGTGCCGGGCACGGTGTTCATCGGCGGCGAGCCGATGAAGCGGGCGACGAAGAGGTTGTGGGGGCGGTCGTACACGGCCTGGGGCGGGCCGACCTGCTGGAGGCGGCCGTCGCTGAGCACGGCGATGCGGTCGGCCATCGTCATGGCCTCGACCTGGTCGTGGGTGACGTAGACGAACGTGGTGGCCAGGCGCTCGTGCAGCTCGACCAGCTCGATGCGGGTCTGGGCCCGCAGCTTGGCGTCGAGGTTCGAGAGCGGCTCGTCCATCAGGAACGCCGCCGGGCGGGCGACCATGGCCCGGGCGAGGGCCACGCGCTGGCGCTGTCCGCCCGAGAGCGCCGCCGGCTTGCGCCCGAGCAGGTCGGTGAGCCCGAGGGCGGCGGCGGCCTCGGTGACGCGCTCGGCGCGCTCGGCCGACGTGAGCTTGCGGGGGCTGCCGTCGCCGGTGTCGAAGCGCCGGGCCACGAGCGGCGACTCGATGTTCTTCGCCACGGTCACGTGGGGGTAGAGCGCGTAGCTCTGGAAGACCATGGCCACGTCGCGGTCCTTGGCCTCGACGTCGTTCACGACCCGGTCACCGATCCGGAGCGTGCCCTCGGTGACGGTCTCGAGGCCGGCGACCATGCGCAGGGCGGTGGTCTTGCCGCAGCCGGACGGACCGAGCAGCACCATGAACTCGCCGTCGCGGATCGAGAGGGTGAGCTGGTCGACGGCGGTGACGTCACCGAAGCGCTTGGTGACACCGTCGAAGGCGACCTCGCTCATGCGCGCTCCCGTGGCGTGTCGATGGCCGCAGGGTACCCCTGCCTCCGCACGGGCCTGCGCGAACCGGTCACGTCAGCCGTCGGTGGGCTCGATGCCCGGGCCACCGACGTGGAGGGGCAGCCCGGCCGGCAGGCCCAGCTCGGTGGCGGCGGTGGGCGAGAGCGCGCCGACGGTGCGCGCCGCGGTGGCCACGACCGGCAGGGCGGCCACCCAGTCGCGGTCGCCGTCGACGACCGCCAGCAGCTCCGTGCACCACCGCTCACCGGTGTGGCGGTCGAGCACCGCGGTGCCGACGGCGTCGTGGGAGGCGACGGCCCGGTCGCCGCCGAGGCGCTCGAGCAGCCAGCCGGCGGGAAGGGTGAAGCGGGCGGCCGACGCCCACGCCTCGGGGGCGCTGCGGTGCAGCCACGAGAGGAGCGACACCGTCGCGCCGGCGGTGGGCAGGACGCCCGTGGCCGCCGACCAGGCGTCGGCCCCACCGTCGAGGTGGCCCACCAGCCAGTCGGCGTCGGCGCCCGACGAGGCGTGGCTGGCCAGCAGGGCCGGGTGCACCGCGGCGCCGTCGGTGCCGAGGGCGACGAGGCCGCCCGGGGTGCCTCCGGCGGTCACCAACGCGCTGCGCAGGTCGCTCGACTGGAGGCCGATGGCCGAGAGCCCGTCGAGGGCGAGGCGGGTGGCCGACACGAGGGCGAACCACCAGGCCTCGGGGTCGACCTGGCCCTCCGGTGCCTCCGGGTGGGTGGCGCGTCCCTCGCCGACCTTGCTGCGGGCGGCGGTGTCGACCACGACGACCTCGGTGGCCGCCTCGGTCCACCCGATCTGGAGCACGAGCGTCATGGCCGCAGCCTTGCACGCGGCGCGGGCCGAGTCCCCAACCGGCCCGCCATGCGCCGGGGCATCCGCCGGGGCGGGCCCCGGGTCAGCGCTCGTTGACCTGGCGGAGGAACCGCTGCGTGCGCTCGTGCTGCGGATCGCCGAGCACCGCGTCGGGCGGGCCCTGCTCGACGATGAACCCGCCGTCCATGAACACCACCCGGTCGGCGACGCGCCGGGCGAAGTGCATCTCGTGGGTGACGACCATCATCGTCATGCCGCTCTCGGCCAGCGACCGCATGACGGCGAGGACCTCGCCGACGAGCTCGGGGTCGAGGGCCGAGGTGGCCTCGTCGAAGAGCATCATGTCGGGGTCCATGGCGAGGGCGCGGGCGATGGCGACGCGCTGCTGCTGGCCACCCGACAGCCGGGCGGGGTACTCGTCGATCTTCTCGGACAGCCCGACGCGCGCCAGCACCTCCTCGGCCTTGGCCTCGGCGGCGTGCTTGTGGCGCTTCAGGACCTTGCGCTGGGCGATGCAGAGGTTGTCGCGCACGCTGAGGTGGCCGAACAGGTTGAACGACTGGAACACCATGCCGATGCGGGTGCGCATGGCGTCGAGGTCCGTGTGGGGGTCGGTGATGTCGACGCCCTCGATCAGGACCTGGCCGGCGGTGGGCTCCTCGAGGCGGTTGACGCAGCGCAGCAGCGTCGACTTGCCCGACCCGGAGGGGCCGATCACGCAGACCACCTCGCCGGGCTCGATCTCGAGGTCGATGCCCTTCAGCACCTCGAGGTCGCCGAAGCTCTTGGTGAGCCCCACGAGCGCGATGGCGGGCACGCCCACCGGCACCGACTCGTGCTCGTCGAAGTCGTGGTGGCGGTGTGGCACGTGGGGGTGGTGGCCGTGGTGCTCGGGCTGCTCGTGCTGGTCGTCGGTGTCGGTCACGGGGTCACCTCGACTTGCGGCCGCGGCGCTCGAGGTACGCGGCGGCACGGGTGAGCGGGAGGGTGATGGCCAGGTACACGAGGGCGGCGGCGACCAACGGCGTGCCGTTGAACGTGTCGCCGACGGAGTCTCGGGCGAACTTGGTGAGCTCGATGGTGGCGCCCGTGGTGCCCAGCACGAACAGCAGCGACGTGTCCTTGAGCAGGATCACCAGCTCGTTGGTGAGGGCGGGGAGGATGATGCGGAACGCCTGCGGGATGATGATCGTCTTCATCGACTGCCCGTAGCCCATGCCGAGCGAGCGGGCGGCCTCCATCTGGCCCCGGGGCACGGCCTCGATGCCGGCCCGGATGGTCTCGGCCAGGTAGGCGCCGGTCACCATCGCGAGGGCGGTCGAGCCGGCCGTGTAGGTGCCGGGCAGGCGCACGCCGAGGGCGATCGGCAGCACGAAGCCGATGAGGATGATGGTGATCAGCGCGGGCAGGCCGCGGAAGATCTCGATGTAGGTCGACGCCGCCCACCGGTAGGGCTTGATGCTCGAGAGCCGCATCAGGGCGAGCAGCAGGCCCAGCGCCAGGCCGCCGGAGAACCCGAAGAAGGTGAAGATCAGGGTGTTGCGGGCGGCCTGGGTGATGATCTTCGGGAACTGGTCGGCGAAGATCTGCGGGTCGAAGAAGGCCTCCTGGAGCTTGCCCCAGTCGGCCTTGAGGACGATCACGAGGATCACGGCGATCGTGACGGCGTAGATCCCGTAGCGCCAGGCCTTCGCCTTGGTTCGTCGGTGCATGGTCTCTCGGGTGGTCGTCCGTACGGAGAGGCGCCCGCCCCCGTGGGGCCGGACCGGATCGGTCCAGCCCATCACGGATGGCGGGCGCCTGTCAGGATCGGGGCGTCAGGTCAGCTCTGCGAGCCGAACCACTTGGCGTAGATCTGGTCGTAGGTGCCGTTGCTCTTGATGGTGGCGAGGGCGGTGTTCAGCTGCTGCTGGAGCGCCGTGTCGGTCTTGGCCGTGGCGAAGCCGTAGGTCTCACCGGTCGGGAACTTGGCGACCACGACGAACTTGTCGTCCTGGGTGGCGCGGTAGGCGTTCACCGGGTAGTCCTGCAGGGCGGCGTCGATGTCACCGGAGAGCAGGGCCGGGAACATCTCGTCGCCGGTCTGGAACTCCTTGATGGTGGCGCCGCCCGGCTTGTTGGCCTCGGCGTAGTCGGCGCCGGAGGTGCCGGACTGCACGCCGATGGTCTTGCCGGCGAGGTCGTCGAGGCTCTTGTACTTCGACTCGTTCGTCTTCATCACCAGCAGCGACTGGTCGGCGTTGAAGTAGGGGTCGGAGAAGTTGACCTTCTCGGACCGCTCCGGGGTGATGGTCATGGCCGACGCGATCATCTTGCAGTCGCCGGCGGCGAGGGCCGGGATGATGGTGTCGAACGGCGTGGTCTTGAACTCGGGCTGCGAGTCGAAGGTGGCCATCATGGCGCTGACGACGTCGTAGTCGAAGCCGGTGGTGGTGCCGTTCTCCTGGAACTCGAACGGCTTGTACGGCATGTCGGAGCAGACCGTGATCGTCGTCGCCTTGGTGGCGTTCGTGTCGTTGGTCGAGCTGCTCGAGCTGCTCGACCCGCACGCGCCGAGGAGCAGCGCGCCGGCGGCGACGGTGCCCGCGAGCAATCGGATCGGAGTGGAACGCATGGACGGAGGACCTCCCAGTGCCTCGTCGGGGCTCGGGGGAACACGAGGCGTCGGAATGATGGCGACCGGATGTCACCGGGGTGTTACCGAGCGGTAAAGAAGTGTGGCACACGGCCCTTGGTCGGCTCACGTCAAACCCCTGGTGGCCACGCCGGGGAAGGTGAGAGCCGGACGGTGGCGAAGACCTTGTCGGCCGTGTCGGACGGGAGCACGGCATCGAGGTGGTCGAGCACCGTGCGCCACGGGAGCGCCTCGCCGAGCACCAACCGGGCGAAGCTGCCGTCGTCGAGCCAGCGCAGCGAGGCCGCGTCGAGCCCACAGGACGGGTCGGCGCCCCGCCGGATGCAGATGCGGCGCCACGTGCCCCAGTCGGCGTCGACGGTCAGGTCCTCGGCGGCGCGCACCAGCTCGGCCGGCGAGGGCGCGACGGCGGGGAGCCCCACCGACCGGGCCGCGGGGTGGAGGGCCGCGGCCTCGGCCCAGGCCAGCCCCGGCCGTTCGGCGGCGGCGCCGAGGAGCTCGCGCAACCACAGGTCGACGAGCATCGGCACCAGCCCGTGCGCCGGCGGCGCGGTGGGCAGGCCGAGCATGCGGCGGCACAGGTCGGGCACCCGTCCCGTGTGCACCGCGTCGTCGGGCCCCTCGACGTGGCGGGTGCCGCGCCCGTCGTCGAGCAGGTTGACGGTGGTGCCGTCGCGGGCGACCAGGTGCACGAAGGTGACCGGCCAGCGGTCGGGGCCGCCGTCCATCGATCGGGCCGTGCTGTTGGCCGCCACGCCCACGGCCCACCACTCGGGGACGGCGTCGAGCCCCAGGAGCCGACCGATGGGATCGGGCCCGTCGAGGCAGGTGAACGTGAGCGTGTCGGGCCGATCCGAGGGGTCGGGCTCGACCCCGAGGCCGGCGAGGTCGACGAGGCCCACCAGCTCGGGAGGCCCGGGGGTGGCCGCGACGATGTCGGCGAGGGCGTCGGCCGCGGCCGACAGGCGCTCGAGGTGGTCGGCGGGGACGAGGGGACGGTGTTGGATCGGTGGGGTGCTCACGGCATGCCTTTCGCCAGGCTCGGTCGGCCATGGCGATCGGTGGTGGCGGGCACCGGGAGATCGCGAGTCCCGTGGCGGTCATGGTGCCAGGGGGGTGTGACAGCGCGGTGGGGCGCCGGGGCTCAGCGCAGGCGGAGGCGCCGGCGGGGCCAGGGCCGCCGGCCCCGGGGCACCGAGTCGAGCAGGGACCCGAGCAGGGAGGCGGTGACGCGTGCGTCGGCCAGCGCCCGGTGGGCGTCGGGCTGGTCGATGCCGGCGTCGGCCGCGCACGCGGCGAGCGAGTAGCCGTCGGGGCGACCGGGGTGGAGGTCGCGGCTGAGGGTGAGGGTGCACAGCCCGGGCAGGCGCGGCCGGTCGATGCCGGCGCGCTGCCACTCCTCGTGAAGGAAGCGGGCGTCGAACGCCAGGTTGTGGGCGGTGACGACCGTGCCGTCGAGCTGGGCGGCGAGCACCTCGGCGACCTCGGCGAAGCGCGGCGCGGCGGCGAGGTCGTCGGCGGTGATCCCGTGCACGCCCGTGGGGCCCGGGTCGCGCTCGGGCTGCACCAGCGACGACCACTCGGAGCTGACCTCGCCCCGCTCGTCGCAGCGGACGACCGCGACCTCGACGATGCGGTCGGTGCGCGGGTCGAGCCCGGTGGTCTCGACGTCGACGACGGCGAACGGGCCGGTGGGGGCGAGGGGCCCGATGCGGCGGAGGCGCACCGGCCGCAGCCCGGCCGGTGCCTCGTGCCAGCGCGGCGCGGGCCGCCGGGCCACGGCCGCGGCGGGCCCGTCGGTCAGGCGCTCGTCGTCGGGGGCCGGCTCGATCGCGGGACCGTCGGCGGCCGTCGGATCGTCGGGGCTCCTCACCCGGCCCACCGTACGCACCCCCGGCGACAGCGGCGCCGCTGCGACCGGCTTCCACCTCGTGGAAGACTGCCGGCATGGCACTCGACGACCAGCAGACCGACGAGGGCGCCGAACGGACCCGCACGGGCGCCCAGGCGGTCGAGCGGGCGATGGCGATCCTGCGGTGCTTCGAGGACACCGACGACGAGCTCGGCATCTCCGAGATCGCCAAGCGCACCGGCCTGCGGGTCAGCACCGCGCACCGCATCGTGCGGGCGCTCTGCGGCGACGGGTTCATGGACCAGGACCGCCGCACCGACCGCTACCGCCTCGGGCGCACCCTCGTGCTGCTCGGCCAGCGCGCCGCCGCCCAGCTCGGCCTCGAGGCGGCCCGGCCCACGCTCGAGCGCCTGGCCGAGGCCACGGGCGAGTCCGCCGCGCTCGGCGCGCGCCAGGGTGACGAGCTCGTCGTCGTGCTGGTCGTCGCCTCCTCGCAGCGGCTGCGCTTCGACCACGAGCAGGGCGGTCGCATCGGCCTCCACGCCTCGGGCATGGGCAAGGCGGTGCTGGCCCACTCGACCCGCGACGTCGCCCGGGCGGTGCCCGCGTCGATGGACCTCTCCCGCTACACCGACCACACCGTCGTCGACCGCGACGCGCTCGTCGCCGAGCTCGCGGCCATCCGCGAGCGTGGCTACGCGGTGAACGACCAGGGCCGCTTCGAGGGCGTCGTCGGCGTGGCCGCACCGCTGCTCGGGCGCGACGGCCTGGCTCGCGCCGCGGTCGGCGTGCAGGGGCCGAGCAGCCGCCTCACCGCCGACGTGCTGCCGGACGTGGCCGCCGAGGTGGTGCGGGCGGCCGAGGAGCTGGCGGCGCTGCCGGTCCTCGACCGCCTCTGACCGTCAGCTCTCGAGAGGGCCGTCGAGCAGGTCGGTGACCACCGCGGCGATCTCGCTGCGCTCGGAGCGGGTCAGCGT